>DASZUW010000302.1:0-16470 GCA_035547475.1 Solirubrobacterales bacterium | reverse complement strand
CAACTATGTCTTGAGTTTTCGGCCCATCGACATCGTCGGTCACCGAGGCGGTGGTGCCGACCGGCGCCGGGTTGCTGCTCGTCACGAGGAACCCGACCTAGCTCCGCCTGCGGCCCGCCCTGGCCTCTCTCGCCACACGCTCAAGCAAATGCTAGGTTGGGAGCGTGCGCGTCGGGCTGACCCTCGAGATCCGCAATTCTGAGCATCGGCCGCAGCCCTGGCGGGAGCTCTACGCCGACTGCCTGTGGCTGTTCGAACGTGCGGAGGAGCTGGGGTTCGATTCGCTGCTCGTCCAGGAGCACTTCTTCGATGCGGAGGGGTATGCGCCGTCGATGCCGATCTTCCAGACGGCCCTGATCGAACGGGCCACGACGGCGCGGATCGGCTCTTACATCTACGTGGCGCCGCTGCACCACCCGGCGCAGCTGGCACAGGAGACGGCGGTGCTCGACCAGCTCAGCGGCGGTCGCCTCGACGTCGGCATCGGGATCGGCCACCGGGTCGCCGAGTACCTGGCCTTCGGGCTCGACCCGAAGACACGCCCGTCGCGGGCCGAGGAGGCGATCGAGATCCTGAAGCTCGCCTGGCGCGGCGAGCCCTTCACCTACGAGGGCCGCCACTGGGACCTCCACGACCTGACGGTGCGCCCGGAGCCGCTGCAATCGCCCCACCCGCCGCTCTGGGTGGCCGCCACGGCGCCCGCGCCGGCCGAGCGAGCGGGACGCCACGGCCTGAACCTGGCGGCGGCGAGCGGCGACCCGCAGGTCTTCGCCACCTACCGCGAGGCGCTCGCCGCCAACGGCCACGACCCCGCGGCGGCACGGGTCTCCAACGCCTGGTCGATCACCGTGACCGACGAGGACCCCGAGGTCGTCTGGCGGCGAAACAAGCAGCACTACCACCACCGCTGGGACTACTACCGCAAGATCCGCGCCGAGATCGGCGACGCCGACCTCGATTACGGCCTCGACCCGGGCGCCGATGCCTACCGCGCCAACGAGCTGATCGGCGACGCCGACACGGTCCTCGCCACGCTCGAGCCGTTCGTGCGCGACTTCGGCCTCACCGACCTCGTCCTCTTCGGTCCCCATCCCGGCATCGACCTCCGCGGTGAGGGCCACGAGAGCCTCGTCCGCTTCGCCGAGCAGGTCCTGCCGACGCTGCACTCCTGGTAGCCGCCCGCTGTTCGGATTGCCGGAGGGGTCGACGAAACGAACAGCTGGGCGGAGCGGCGGTCAGGCGGCATAGCCGCCGTCGACGTCGATGCACTGGGCGGTGATGTAGCGGGCGCGGTCGGAGGCGAGGAAGCAGACTGCCTCGGCGATGTCCTTCGCGGTGCCGAAGGAGCGCAGGGGGATGTTGGCGCGGGCGGCATCGAGGGCGGCCTCGTCGAGGTCGCCGCGCTCGACCAGGGTCGCGGCCATGCCGTCTTCGAGCATTCCCGGGCCGACGCAGTTGGCGCGAACACCGAAGCGCCCCTCCTCGACGGCGAGGCCGCGGACGAGAAGCTCGACCGCCGCCTTCGGCACCGCGGAGAGGCCATCGCGGACGGCGAAGCGGTCGGTGGCCGCGGTGGTGACGGCGACGATCGAGCCGCGGGCGGCGCGCAGGTCCTCCAGCAGGGGCGAGACGGCGTTGAAGAAGGCGGCGGCCTCCGCCTCGAGGTGGTCGCGTAGGAGCGCCGGCTCCACCCGGCTCAGGTGGAGCTGGTGGACCGTCGGCCCCGCCGCGTGGACATAGGTGTGGATCGCGCCGAAACGCTCGCGCGCTGCGTCGACGAGCGCGCGCACCGAGGCCTCGTCGGCGAGGTCCGCCCGGAAGGCGGCCGCCGTGCCGCCCTCGGCCTCGATCGCCGCGACGATGGCGTCGGCCGCCTCGGGGCGCGAGCGGTAGGTGAGCGCCACGGCGGATCCCCGGGCCGCGAGCATCCGACAGACCTCCCCGCCGACGCCGCCGCTGCCGCCCGCGACCAGAGCGGCCCCCGCACGGGCGCCGAAATCGGAGGTCAGCGGTGAAGGCATGGGCTCGGGGCCGACGTCACCGGGCGCGGCACGATTAGAGGCGCTCTAGGATGGTGACGTTGGCCTGGCCGCCGCCCTCGCACATCGTCTGCAGGCCGAAGCGGGCGTCGCGGCGCTCCATCTCGTTCAGGAGGGTGGTCATCAGGCGGGCGCCGGTGGCGCCCAAGGGGTGGCCGAGGGCGATCGCGCCGCCGTTAACGTTGACCTTTGAGGGGTCGGCGTCGAGCTCGCGCTGCCAGGAGAGGACGATCGGGGCGAAGGCCTCGTTGATCTCGACCAGGTCGATGTCATCCATGCTCATGCCGGTCTTCTCCAGTGCCCAGCGGGTGGCCGGGATCGGAGCAGTGAGCATGAAGACGGGGTCGTCGCCGCGCACCGAGAGGTGGTGGACGCGGGCGCGCGGGGTGAGGCCATGGGCCGTGACCGCTGCCTCGGAGGCGATCAGGAGCGCCGCGGCGGCGTCGGAGATCTGGCTGGCGACGGCGGCGGTCACGCTGCCGCCCTCGGTCAGCGGCGGCAGCGAGCGCATCTTGTCGCGATCGGCGGTGCGCCGCGGGCCCTCGTCGACCTCTACGCCCGCCAGCGGCACGATCTCCCGGTCGAAGTGCCCCCCGTCGATCGCCGCGACCGCGCGCCGGTGGCTCTCGAGCGCGAACTCTTCCATCTCCTCGCGGCCGATGTCCCATTTGTCGGCGATCATCTGCGCCGAGCGGAACTGGCTGATCTCCTGGTCGCCATAACGCTCGAGCCAGCCCCTCGAGCCACTGAAGGGGTCGTCGTAGCCGAACTCGCGGCCGGTGGTCATCGCCGCCGAGATCGGGATCGCGCTCATGTTCTGCACGCCGCCCGCGACGACCAGGTCCTGGGTGCCGCTCATCACGCCCTGGGCGGCGAAGTGGACGGCCTGCTGGGAGGAGCCGCACTGGCGGTCGACGGTCGTCCCCGGAACGCCCTCCGGCAGCCCGGCGGCGAGCCACGCGGTGCGGGCGATGTCGCCGGCCTGCGGGCCGATCGTGTCGACACAGCCGAAGACGACGTCCTCGACTGCGGCCGGATCGACCCCGGTGCGCTCCAGCAGCGCCGTGATCGCGTGCGCGCCGAGGTCGGCCGGGTGCACCTCGGCAAGCCCGCCCCCGCGCCGCCCCACCGGGGTCCGCACCGCGTCGATGATGTAGGCCTCAGGCATCTCCACCCTCCCCCGCGCTCACGCGCCGTAGACCGGCGCCGGCTCCGGCGCCTCCGCGATCAACTCGGCCACCGCGGCGCCGATCTCCTCCGGCTCCCAGCGCCGCTCCCGGGTCGCCCGCGGGCCGAACTGCCACCCGTCCATGACGCCGATCGTGCCGCCTTCGACCTCGAAGACGCGCCCGGTCACGCCACCCGACCCCTCGCTCGCCAGCCAGACGACCAGCGGGGAGACGTTCGCCGGGTCCATCGCGTCGAAGCCCTCCGCGGGCGGGCGCATCCGCTCGACGAAAACCTCTTCGGTCATCGGCGTGCGCGCCGCCGGCGCGAGCGCGTTCACGGTGACGCCGTAGCGCCCCATCTCCGCCGCGGCCACCAACGTCATCGCCGCGATCGCACCCTTCGCCGCCGCGTAGTTGCCCTGGCCGACGCTGCCGAGGAGGCCGGCCCCCGAGCTCGTGTTGATCACCCGCGCGCTCACCTCCTCGCCCGCCTTCGAGCGCTCCCGCCAGTAGGCGGCCGCGTGGCGCAGTGGGCAGAAGTGTCCCTTGAGGTTGACCCGCGCGATGTCGTCCCACTCCTGCTCGGTCATCGAGACCAGCATCCGGTCGCGGGTGATGCCGGCGTTGTTCACCAGCGCGTCGAGGCCGCCGAACCACTCCAGCGTCGTGTCGACGAGCCGCTTGGCATCGTCCCAGTCGGCGACGTCGGCGACGCAGGGCATCGCCTGCCCGCCGGCGGCGACGATCACGTCGGCGACCTCCTGCGCGCCCGCGCCGACGTCGTTGACGACGACCAGCGCGCCGGCCGCGGCCAGTGCCTCGGCGTGGGCCCGTCCGAGGCCCTGCCCCGCCCCGGTGACGATCGCCACCCGACCCTCAACGATCCCGCTCATCCAACCTCCTCAGCACCGCCGCCGCCTCGGCGACGATGCGGTCGATCAACTCTTCGCAGCTGGGGATGTCCTCGATCAGCCCGACCACCTGGCCGCTGGCGGTGACTCCGACGTCCTCGCGGCCCTCGTGCAGGCCGGCGCGGTAGAGCATCGGCGCGTTCGCCGCCGTCACCACATGGCTCCACGACAGCCCGCGCGAGCGCTTCATCGCCAGCGCCTCGCGCACCATGTCGGTCCACCTCGTCCCGGAGATGCGCTGGAAGGCGACCGCGTTGCAGGCCGCTTGGACGTAACGGGTGAGCGCGTTCGCCCGCTCGAGGTCGCGCACCGGCCCGCCCATCAGCACCCGTTGCGGCACCCCGTCGATGACGGTGGTGACGACGGCGTCGGTGACGCTCGCGCCGAGGTAGCGCTGCTTGACCGAGTCGAGCACCGGGCTCTCCTTCGTCAGCAGGAAGCGGGTGCCCATCGCGATGCCGACCGCGCCGTAGGCGAGCGCCGCCACCAGGCCGCGGCCGTCGAAGTACCCGCCCGCGGCGATCACCGGGATGTCGACCGCGTCGACGACCGCGGGCACCAGCAGGCTCGTCGGCACCGCGCCGGTGTGGCCGCCGCCCTCGGCGCCCTGGACGACCACCGCGTCGGCGCCCCAGGCGGCCACCTTCTCGGCGTGGCGCACGGCGCCGATCGAGGGGACGACGAGGACTCCGGCCTCCTTCAGCCGCGCGATCAGCTCCGGCTTCGGCGCCAGCGCGAAGGAGGCCACCTTGACCCGCTCGCGGATCAGCAGGTCGATGGCGGCGCCGACGTCGGGGTTGTCGGCGCGCAGGTTGACGCCGAAGGGCTCGCCGGTCAGCTTCTTGACCTTGGCGACCTGGGACTCCAGTTCCGCCATGTCCATCGGCGCGCCGGCGAGGATGCCGAGGCCCCCGGCCGCCGACGTCGCCGCCGTCAGCGTCGCGTCGGAGACGTAGCCCATCCCGGTCTGGACGACCGGGTGGCGGATGCCGAACAGGTCGCAGAGCGGGGTCGTGACGGCGGGCTTCACCTGCGTCACGTTCGCACCTCGCGGTCGCGCGCCCCGTTCGGGTCGATGACCTCGCGGATCAGGCGCAGCTCCTCGTCGGTCGGAAGGCGCGTCTCGGCGACCTCGCTGTCGGCGTGGAGCGCGAAGCCGGTCGCCGCCTCGACTTCCGCGCGCTCGACCCCCGGATGCAGGGATACGATCCGCATCGTCCCGTCCGGGCCACCCCAGTCGAAGACGCCGAGGTTCGTGACCAGCCGGTGCAGCTCGTGGAAGCGGCTCGCGCCCGGCCCGGCCCCGGCGGCGGCGTCGGTGCCGACCCCGGCGACCATGTCGACGCGCGGCACCAGCGCGCGCGTGGTGTGGCGGGGGATCCAATAGCTGGTCGGGTGGTTCACGGTGTTCCCGGGAGCGCCGCGGACGCCGAGGAGCTGCACGTCGGGCCGGTGGAAGTCACCGCCGATGAAGGAGATGTTGGCGTTGCCGTGGCGATCGATCTGGCTCGGCATCATCATCACGTGCCGGCGGCCGCTCGCGACCACGTCGAAGACCGAGCGGAAGGGCAGCCAGCCCTCGTAGGAGCGCGGCTCGTCGCCGACCGCCCAGACGCCCTCGACCAGGCGCGCCTCTCCGTCGCTCAGGAGGAGCTCCGGCGCGAAGGTGGCGCGGGCGAGGCGCGCGCCGACCTGCGGCACGAGGCCGATCGGGCTGGCGAGGAGCTCGCCGGCGCCGCGCCAGGCCTCGGCGCAGGCGACGACGCAGACCTCGGCGCGGGTCGCACCGCCGACCGCGGCGGCCGCGCCGCTCACCGGGCGGCCCCGGCGGCGAGCTCGGCGACCGCAGACCGGTAGCCGGCCTCGTCGACCTCGAGGAAGCGCCGCGAGAACGCGGCCCAGTCCTCCGGGTCGCCGGCCGCCTCGACGTAGGCCCGCTGGAAGGCCTCGTCGCGGCCGTAGTCGGGCTCGCAGGAGGTGAAGTGGGCACCGCGCGGCGCCGGGACGACGCCGCGGACATAGGCGCGGTTGATCCGCACGGTCGCCGGGTGGAGGCGACCGAGCTCACTCGTCGGCACGACCTCCTCGCAGGAGACGTAGGCGCACTCGGCGGCCATGCAGAAGAGGTCGTCGAAGTAGAGGTCCGGACCGAGGTACTCGGCGTTGCCCTGGGCGTCGGCGCGGTTCTGGTGGACGATCGCCGCGTCGAGGCGGAGCGCCGGCATCGCCACCAGCTCGTCGCCGCCGTAGGGGGAGGCGACCGTGCGCAGGGCGGGGTTCACCTTCATCACGTCGCTGCCGAGCCCGGCCCGCAGGGGGAGGAAGTCGACCCGGTTCGCGGCGGCGTAGAGGCCCCAGTAGACCATGCCCTCGTCGTACTCGGCCGCCTCGATCGCGCCCGCCTGACGGGCGGCGCGAAAGTGCGGGTCGAGCGGGATCGTGTCCAGCGAGACGAAGCCGTAGACCAGCTTCCGGACCTTGCCGGCGGCGCAGAGCAGGCCGACGTCGGGGCCGCCGTAGCTGACGACGGTGAGGTCGCGCAGGTCGGAGCGCAGGATCGCGCGCACCAGCGACATCGGCTTGCGTCGCGAGCCCCAGCCGCCGATCCCGAGCGTCATTCCGGAGCGCAGCTCCGCCACGACCTCGTCCTCGCTCATCCGCTTGTCGCTCATCCGCGTCTCGTATATCCCTCGTCGTGCAGTGTGTCCGGCACTCGTCCCCTGCTCGTCTCAACAAGCAAGCGCTTGGTCGGGAGGTTATTTTCCCGCGCCCGCCGAGTCAAGCAAGGCGACCAGGTCGGCCCCGGTGGCGCCGATCCCGGCGGCGGCATAACGGGCCGCCATCGCCGCGTAGTCGGCCGCGCCGCGGGCGATGTAGGCGGCGTCGGGGTGGTCGGCGGCGACGATCCGGGCCGGCACGCCCTGGGCCCGGCACCCGCCGGGGACCTCGAGCCCGGCGGCGAGGACCGCGCCCGCGGCCGCCACGGCGCCCCGGCGAAGGGTCGAGCCGGGCAGCATCTGGGCGCCGACCGCGACCATGCAGGCGTCCTCGACCGTGGCCGTCTCGATGAAGGCGAGGTGGGCGACGATGCAGTCGCTGCCGACCACCGTCGGGGCGACGGGCGCGGCGTGCAGCACCGCGTTGTCCTGGATGCTGGTGCGCTCGCCGATGCGGATCGCGCCGAAGTCCCCGCGCAGCACGGCGCCGGGCCAGATCGTCGAGCCCGCCCCGATCTCGACGTCGCCGACGATCGTCGCCGCCGGGTGGACCCAGGCGGTCGGGTCGATGCGCGGGACGAGGTCCCCGAGGGCCTCGATCGCCACTAGGCCGCCTCGCCGAGGCGGTACGCGCGGCGCGCGTTGTCGACGAAGAAGGCGCGGCGCTCGTCCGCGGCGAGGCCGGCGACGGCGGCGCCGACCGAGTCGACCAGCGTGCCGTAGCCGCCGTACATCGCGTCGACCGGGAAGTTCCCGCCGAAGAGGCAACGACCAGGGCCGAAGGCCTCCAGGCAGCCCTCGATCCAGGGGCGCAGCGCGTCGGCCTCGAGCGAGTGGGTCGCCATGCCGAGCCCGGACACCTTGCAGTCGACGCCGGGGAGCGCCGCGAGGCGGTCGATGCCCTCGCGCCAGGCGGCGAGCCCGGGGGCGTCGACGGCGGTCGGCCAGCCCGCGTGCTCGAGGACGACCCGCAGGTCGGGCCAGCTCTCCAGCAGCGCCGCGAAGCCGGCGGCGTCGTGCGGATGGGCGACGAGGTCGAGGACGAGGTCGCGCTCGTCGAGCGCCGCGCAGAGGTCTTCGGCGGCCGCCGACCCGGGGTCGAGACCGGTGAGGACGCGGACGCCGCGGAAGCGCGGGCTCCCCGCCTGGGCGTCGAGGTCGGCCTCCATCGCGGCGCGCGACTGGTCGGCTTCCAGGGCGCCGATCGTCGCCGCCGGCAGGCCGATCTCGTCGAGCACCCCTTCGACCCAGGGAAGCTCGTCGAGGTGGACGCGCGGCGCGCTCACCGCGCTCACGTGGACGAGACCGAGGAGCTCCACCGCGCTCGTCTCCTCGCGTAGCTGCGGGGCGAGGAAGTCGCGCGCCATGCGGGTGACGTCGCCGAGGCCGGCGAACGCCTTGGCCGCCTCCGGGTCCTGCATCGCCGGGTACCACGGCCGCGCCGAGGGCTGCCACAGGTGGACGTGTGCGTCGATGATCTCCATGTCGTCTCCGTGCTGGTGAGGGTCAGTTCATCGTGATGCCGCCGTTGACGCTGAGCGTCTGCCCGGTCACGTAGCCGGCGGCAGGGGAGGCGAGATAGGCGACCGCGGCGGCGACGTCCTCCGGCGTGCCGAGCGCGCCGACCGGGATCGCCTTCACGAGGCTCTCGCGCAGGTGCGGGCGGGCGTCGAGGATGGCGCGCGAGCGCTCGGTGTCGATCGGGCCCGGACAGACCACGTTGGCGGTGACGCCGGCGCGGGCGGCCTCGCGGGCGATCGACTTGGCGAAGCCGAGCAGGCCCGCCTTCACCGCGGCGTAGACGGCCTCTCCCCCGGCCCCGGCGCGAGCGCTGTCGGAGGAGACGTAGACGAGCCGCCCCCAGCCGCGCTCGCTCATGCCGGCCAGGAGCGCCCGGGTCAGGAGCATCGGTGCGCGCAGGTTGACCTGCCAAAGCTTGTCCCAGCCGGCCGGGTCGCTCTCGAGGAAGCGCTCGACGACCGGCAGGCCGGCCACGGCGGCGAGGATGTCGACGTCGCGCTCGCCGAGGGCGGTCGCCTGCTCGGGGTGGGTGAGGTCGGCGGGCACGGCCTCGATGCCGAGGTCGGCGGCGAGGGCGTCGAGGCGCTCGCCCGGCAGGTCGGTGGCGACCACGGTCGCGCCGGCGTCCCTGAGCGCGGCACAGACGGCACGCCCGATGTCGCTTGCCGCCCCGCTGACAAGGGCGATGCGGCCGGTTGATTGCGTGGGGTCCAAGCCGAGCTCTCCTCCGGCAGATTAATCTATCAAGCGCTTGCTAGGTTGCCAACCGCATGACTAAGCTGGTGAAGCGTGTCTGAGACCCGAGCTGAAAGTACCCCGACTCCCCCACCCGGACACGCCCTCCTCGAGGGCAAGTCGGTCCTCGTCACCGCCGCCGCGGGCACCGGGATCGGCTTCGCCACAGCGTTGCGGGCCGCCCAGGAGGGCGCGCGGGTGGCGATCTCCGACCGCCACGAGCGCCGCCTCGGCGAAGCGGCCGGGCGGCTCGCCGCGGAAACCGGAACCGAGCCCCTCGCGATCCCCTGCGACGTCACGGTCGAGAAGCAGGTCGGGGCGATGGTCGACGCAGCCGCCGCGCACTTCGACGGTCTCGACGTGATGGTCAACAACGCAGGCCTCGGCGGCGAGAAGAACATCCTCGAGATGAGCGACGAGGAATGGTCGGTCGTCCTCGACGTCACCTTGAACGGGACCTTCCGCTGCACCCGCGCGGCGCTCCGTCACATGGCGGCGCGCGGCTCCGGGGTCGTCGTCAACAACGCCTCGGTGCTCGGCTGGCGCGCCCAGCCACGCCAAGCTCACTACGCGGCGGCGAAGGCGGGCGTGATGGCGCTGACGCGCTGCGCGGCGATGGACGTCGCCGACCGCGGCGTGCGCGTCAACGCGGTCGCGCCGAGCATCGCGATCCACGAGAACCTCGCCAAGGCGGCGCCGCAGGAGCTGCTCGACCGGCTCGCGGCCGAAGAGGCGTTCGGCCGCTCCGCCGAGCCCTGGGAGATCGCGACGACGATCGTCTTCCTGGCCAGCGACTACTCGGCCTACATGACCGGGGAGGTCGTCTCGGTCAGCTCGCAGCACCCGTAGTCCCAGCACCCCGTGCCCGCAACCCGAGGAGGAGAGATGAGCGATCCCGGCAAGATCACCGCGACGGTCGGCGACGACGGCGTCGCCGAGGTCGTCGTCGATTACCCGCCGGTCAACGCCCTGCCGGTGGCGGCGTGGTTCGAGCTGGCGCGGGCGGTGCGCGGGCTGGGCGAGGACGAGGCCGTGCGGGCGGTGGTCCTGCGCGCGGAGGGGCGCGGCTTCAACGCCGGGGTCGACATCAAGGAGATCCAACGCGAGGGGCAGCCCGCGCTGATCGGCGCGAACCGCGGCTGCTTCGAGGCCTTCGCGGCGGTGTACGAGTGCGCGGTGCCGGTCGTGGCGGCGGTGAACGGTTTCTGCATGGGTGGCGGGATCGGGCTGGCGGGCAACTCCGACGTGATCGTCGCCGCCGCCGACGCGACCTTCGGCCTGCCCGAGGTCGACCGCGGCGCGCTCGGCGCCGCGACGCACCTCTCGCGGCTCGTGCCCCAGCACAAGGCGCGGGCGATGATGTACACGTCGGCGACCGCGACCGCCGCCGAGCTGCACGCCTTCGGCTCGGTCTACGAGGTGGTCGAGCCGGAGCGGCTGCGGGAGGCGGCGCTCGCCGTCGCCGGCCAGATCGCGGCGAAGAACCCGACCGTGATCCGCGCCGCGAAGGAGTCCTTGAACGGCATCGACCTCTGGGACGTGCGCCGCAGCTACCGCTACGAGCAGGGCTTCACCTTCGAGCTGAACCTCTCCGGCGTCGCCGACGAGGTCCGCAACGAGTTCGGGAAGGAGGGCTGACCCGTGGACCTCACCTACAGCGAGTCCGAGCAGGCCTTCCGCGCCGAGGCGCGCGAGTGGCTCGAGGCGAACGTCCCGCGCGACCTCGCCTCCGGCGACACCGCGGAGGGGTTCGCCCAGCACCTCGAGTGGGAGAAGAAGCTGTACGAGGCTCGCTGGGCGGTCGTCTCCTGGCCCGAGGCCTACGGCGGCCGCGAGGCCTCGCTCTGGGAGTGGCTGATCTTCGAGGAGGAGTACTACCGGGCCGGGGCGCCGCAGCGGGTCACGCAGAACGGGATCTTCCTCTTGGCGCCGACGCTCTTCGACTTCGGGACCAAGGAGCAGCAGGACAGGGTGCTGCCGCGGATGGCGGCGGCCGAGGACCTCTGGTGCCAGGGGTGGTCGGAGCCGGGCGCGGGGTCGGACCTGGCGGCGACGAAGAGCCGCGCGGTGCGCGACGAGGCGGCGGGCGGCTGGCGGCTCACCGGGCAGAAGACCTGGACCACGCGCGGCGCCTTCTGCACCCACATGTTCGGCCTCTTCCGCACGGACCCGGAGAGCGAGCGCCACCGCGGGCTCAGCTACTTCATGGTGCCGCTGGACATCGACGGCGTCACGGTGCGGGGCTTCGATCGTCTCGACGGCGACGAAGGCTTCGCCGAGGTCTTCCTCGAGGACGCCTTCGTGCCCGACGAGGCGGTGATCGGCGAGGTCGACGCGGGCTGGAAGGTGGCGATGGCGACGACCGGGTCCGAGCGCGGGCTGACGCTGCGCTCGCCGGGGCGCTTCCTGTCGGCTGCCGAGCGGCTGATCGAGCTGGCCGAGGAGCGCGGCGCGGCGGCGACGCCGCTGCTGCGCGATCGAGTCGCCCGCGCCTGGATCGACGCCGAGGCCTACCGACTCTTCACCCTCGAGCAGGTGACGACGATCAGCGAAGGCGGCTCGCCGGGGGCGCGCTCGAGCCTCAACAAGATCTTCTGGTCGGAGCTGGACGTGCGGCTGCAGGAGACGGCGCTCGACCTGCTCGGGCCGGCCGCCGAGCTCGACGGACCGTGGAGCCGCGCCTTCCTCTTCGCCCTCGCCGGCCCGATCTACGCCGGCACCAACGAGATCCAGCGCAACATCGTCGCCGAGCGGCTGCTCGGCCTGCCGAGGAGGTGAGGCCCGCATGCGTTTCGCCCTGACCGACGACCAGGCGGCGCTCCGCGACGCGGTCCGCGACCTGCTCAGCCGCGAGTGCCCGCCCGCCGTGGTGCGCGAGGCGTGGGACGACGGCGCTGCCGCGCCGCGCGTCGCCGCGGCCTGGTCGAAGCTCGCCGAGATGGGCGTCCTCGGCGCCGCCGTGCCGGAGGAGGCGGGCGGTCTCGGCCTCGGTGCCTGCGACGTCGTGCCGCTGCTCGAGGAGGCCGGCCGCGTGGCGCTGCCGCTGCCGCTCGTCGAGACCGCCTTCGTCGCCGCGCCGCTGCTGGCCGAGGCCGGGAACACCGACGCTGTCGAGCGGATCGTCGCCGGCGAGCTGCTGGTCGCGTGCGCGCTGGACGGCGCCGCCGAGGTGCCGTGGGCCGGCGACGCGGGCCTGGTGCTGGTCGCCCAACGCCCCGGCGGGCCCGTGTCCCGACTGACCGCGTCAGGGAACGAGGCCGCGACCGATGGGCTCGCGAACGAAGCGCTCACCCCGGCCGTCTCCATCGACGTGACCCGCCGCCTCGGCGTCCTTGCCGACGGAGCCGCGACCGAGCCGCTCGACGCATCCGACGAGGCCTGCGTCGCCGCCTGGAACCGCGGGGCGCTCGGGACCGCCGCACAGCTGATCGGCCTCTCCCGCGCGCTGCTGGCGATGTCCGTCGCCTACGCCGAGGAGCGCCGCCAGTTCGGCGTCCCGATCGGGTCCTTCCAGGCGGTCAAGCACCACCTGGCCGATGCCCTGCTCGGGGTCGAGTTCGCCGCGCCCGCGGTGCTGCGCGCCGCCTGGTCGCTGGACACCGGCGCCGGGACGGCGGACCGGGACGTGGCGATGGCGAAGGCGCTAGCGTCGGAGGCGGCGGAGCGGGTCGCGGCGACGGCGCTCCAGGCCCACGGCGCGATCGCCTACACGACCGAGTACGACCTCCACCTCTTCGCCAAGCGGGTGTGGGCGAGCTCCCGCACCTGGGGCGGGGCGGAGTGGCAACGCGCCCGGGTCGCCGCGGCGCTGGGACTGTGAACAACGTGCGGTTGTTCCTTATGGACGCCACACGTCCATAACGAACAGCCAGAGAGAAGGGAGCCGGAGATGAGCGACGAGCAGGTGGTGCTGACCGAGAAGCAGGGCGCGGTGCAGGTGGTCACGATGAACCGGCCGCAGTACCGCAACGCGCAGAACTCGGCGATGACCTACGCGCTCGACGACGCGTTCGCGGCGGCGGCGGCCGACGACGAGGTGAAGGTGATCGTCCTCGCCGGGGCGGGCGACCACTTCTCCGCCGGCCACGACATCGGCAGCCCCGGGCGCGACGTCGACGCCTTCTTCCCCCGCCGCGCGAGCCTCTGGTGGGACCACCCGGACAAGACCGGCGCCGAACAGCGGATCGCCCGCGAGTCGGAGGTGTACCTCGGGATGTGCCGCCGCTGGCGCGCCCTGCCCAAGCCGATGATCGCGTCCGTCCAAGGGGCCTGCGTGGCGGGCGCCCTGATGCTCGCCTGGTCCTGCGACCTGATCGTCGCCGCGGACGACTCCTTCTACGCCGACCCGGTGGTGCGCATGGGCATCCCCGGCGTCGAGTACTTCGCCCACCCCTGGGTGATGGGCCCCCGCTTCGCCAAGGAATTCCTCTTTCTGGGCGAGAAAGTCGGCGCCGAGCGGGCCCTCCAACTCGGCATGGTGAACCGCGTCGTCCCCCGCGCCGACCTCGAGTCCGAGACCATCGACGTCGCCGAGCGCATCGCCAAGATGCCGCGCATGGGCCTCGCCCTCACCAAGATGGCGGTCAACCAGTGCGAGGACCTGATGGGGCTCCAGCAGGGCATGGACTCCGTCTTCGGCCTCCACCACGCCGCCCACTCCCACAACGCCGAGACCAGCGAGGATCACCTCGCGGGCCAGGACGCCCGCAGCATGCGCGATTCGCAGCGCTGAGCGATGTTGATGGGCCGAAAACCCCTGATATAGAGAGGTTTTCGGCCCATCAACCTTGGGGGCTGAGGCGGCGCGTGGCGGCACGCGCCGGCGTCCGCGTCAGTGCTTGGCGACGCCGTCGACGAGCACGGCCATGTACTGCTCGATGATCTTCTCCGGCTTCAGCGAGCCGCCGGGGCGGTACCAGCGCGGCGCGGTCCAGACCGTGTCGCGGACCAGCCGGTAGACCAGTTTCGGATCGATCGAGTCGCGGAACTCACCGGTTTTGACGCCCTGTTTCAGGACGTCGGTCCAGATTTTCTCGAATTTGCGGTGTGCCGCGGTGAGGTAGGAGAAGCGGGGCTGGGCGGCGAGGAAGCGGGCCTCGTTCTGGTAGATGAGGATCGCCGAGCGGCTCTCCACCATCGATTCGAGCGAGGTGCAGACGAGCCCTTCGAAGGTCTCCTTCGGCCCCTTGCCTTCGGCGATCACGCCTTCGTAGGCGGCCAAGGTCTGATCGATGAAGGTCGAGAGGATCTCGTCGATCATCGACTCCTTCGAGTCGAAGTGGTGGTACAAGCTGCCCGACAGGATCCCCGCCGCGTCGGCGATGTCGCGCACCGTCGTCGCCACGTAGCCCCGATCCGCGAAGAGGTCCGCCGCGATCCCGAGCAACTCGGCCTGGCGCACGGCCTCACCGCGCCGCCCCCGCTCCCCCCTGCCCTTCGACCCCTGCCGCGTCGTCCGTCCGGTCGTTGCCATCCCCCATAACCCTACCCAAGCATCTGCTTGGCGGTGGTGCGGTCGCTTTTTGGTCCCCCTACATCAACCAGCTCGTGCTGGCGCGGGCCGGCGCGCGGGGCGTGGGGCGCGGCTCCTCCGCGGCCGTTCCGCTTCGGCGTCGGCCCGTCGGGCCTGCTTCCTCGGCCGGCACTACGGCGCGGACGGGCGCCGGGAGGTCGGCGGGCACGACGCGGCGATGGCGCCGCTGGTGGCCGAATGAGCGATATGCTTACCAAGCAATTGCTTGGGAAGGAGGAGAGTTGAGCGACCAGCAGACCCTGCCCGCCGTCCTCGCCGAGGCGGTCGAGCGCCACGGCGGCCGCCTCGCGGTGATCGACGGCGAGACCCGGCTCACCTACACCGAGCTGGGCGAAGAGGTCGACCGTCTCCAGCGCGCCCTGATCGCCGCCGGGGTCGAGCGCGGCGACCGCGTCTGCATCTGGTCGCCGAACACCTACCACTGGGTGGTGGCGGCGCTCGCGCTCCACTGCGCCGGCGCCATCCTCGTCACCCTCAACACCCGCTTCACCGGCCAGGAAGCCTTCGACATCCTCGAGCGGACCTCCACCCGCGTCCTCTTCCTCCCCGACCGCTTCCTCGACAGGGACTACCTCGAGACCCTGCGCGGCGCCCCGGGCGCGACCGGCGAGGGCTCGCCGGTCCGCGGCCTGCCGGCGCTGGAGCTGGTGGTCCGCATGCCGATCGAGGGCGGCGACGAGCCGGCCGAGCCCGGCGTCACCACCTGGGCGGACCTCGGGGCGCGCGCCGCGGACGTCGACGACGCGACCGCCGCCGCGCGGCGCGAGGCGGTGGGCCCCGACGACGTCTGCGACATCCTCTTCACCTCCGGCACCACCGGCCGCCCGAAGGGGGCGATGTCGGCGCAGCGCCAGACCGTCGCCGTCGCCGAGGCGTGGGCCGACTGCGCCGAGGTCGCCGAGGACGACGTCTACATGATCATCGCGCCCTTCTTCCACACCTTCGGCTACAAGGCGGGCTGGGTCGTGTGCATGCTGCGCGGCGCGACGATGCTGCCGGTCATCACCTTCGACCTCGACGCCGTCGTCGACACGGTCGAACGCGACCGCGTCTCGATCCTCCCCGGCCCGCCGACCGTCTTCCAGACCCTGCTCGCCTACCCGGGGCGGGAGGAGCGCGACCTCTCCTCGCTGCGGCTCGCGGTGACGGGCTCGGCCGTCGTGCCGGTGACGTTGGTCGAGCGGATGCAGTCCGAGCTCAGCTTCGAGATGGTCATCACCGCCTACGGCCTCTCCGAGGCGGTCGTGGTGACCATGTGCCGCTCCGGCGACGACCCGGCGACGATCGCCCACACCTCCGGCGCGCCGACGGCGGACTTCGAGGTGCGGATCGTCGGCGACGACGGCGCCGTCCTCCCCGCGGGCGAGTCCGGCGAGATCCAGCTGCGCGGTCCCAACGTGATGCTCGGCTACCTCGACGACCCGGAGGCGACGCGCAAGGCGATCGAGCCCGACGGCTGGTTCCACACCGGCGACATCGGCCACCTCGACGAGCGCGGCTACCTCACGATCACCGACCGCCTCAAGGACATGCTCACGGTCGGCGGCTTCAACGTCTACCCGGCGGAGGTGGAGAACGCGATCCTCGGCCTCGACGGCGTGGTCGAGTGCGCCGTCGTCGGCGCCCCCGACGAGCGCCTCGGCGAAGTCGGCCGCGCCTACATCGTCGGCAAGCCCGGCCACAACCTCGAGCCGGAAGCCGTGATCACCGCCTGCCGCGAGCGTCTCGCCAACTTCAAGGTCCCCCGCCGCGTCGAGATCGTCGACGAGCTCCCCCACAACGCCGCCGGCAAGGTCCTGAAGACCGAGCTGCGGGCCCGCGCCGCGGCAGGCTGACCTGGCGCCG
>DASZUW010000301.1:0-7210 GCA_035547475.1 Solirubrobacterales bacterium | reverse complement strand
ATCCGGGCGGCGGCCGCGGCGACGGTCGGGGCGGGGGAGTGGCCCGCCATCGCGCCGGTGTCGCCGAGGCAGAAGTCGACGTAGGCGTTGCCGTCGACGTCGGTGAGCGAGGCGCCCGCGGCGCTGTCGAAGACGACCGGGAAGGCGCCCGGCCAGCGCGTCATCCAGTTCATCGGCACGCCGGAGAGGAGCGAGTCGGCGGCGGCGTCGCGGAGCTCGCCGGAGCGGCGGTGCTCGGCGGCGAAGCGGGCGAGCTCGCGCTCGGTCAGCTCCTGCACACGTGGGTCGGTCATCCCGCGCATATTTGTCGATCCGCCGCGCGCCGCGCCGCTGAAATTGGGGACGGTTCTGCTCCCGATCGGCGTGCGGTCGGGCTCATTCCGGCGCGGACTCGGGCGCATACGCGATCACGGTGTCCCCGCGCGGCGGCGTCGTGATCTGCGAGGACCGCGACGGCGAGGACGAAGCGGGCGCCGACAACTACCTCCGCGTCCGGAGCCCGGCGGGTGAGCTCGAAGCCTTCGCCCGCAACGACACCCCGCTGGACCTCCACCGCTGGGAGGAAGCCAAGCCCGGCACGATTGGCCGCAGCGAGTACTCCGGGTCCTGTCATAGCCCCGACGGCCGGTGGCTCTTCGTCCACTTCCAGCACCCGGGGCGGACCTTCGCGATCACCGGGCCGTGGGAGGAGGGGTGGGCCTAGCCGCCGCCGCCCGGGCCGTGACGCCGGTTGTCTAGTCTGCGGCCATGGCCACCGACTCCGTCCTCGCCGGCACCGTCGCCCTCGTCACCGGCGCCTCCAGCGGCATCGGCGAGGCGACGGCGAGGCGGCTGGCCGCCGAGGGCGCGGCGGTCGCGGTCGCGGCGCGCCGCTTCGAGCGGCTCGAGCGCCTCGCCCGGGAGATCGAGGACGCCGGCGGCCGCGCGCTGGCGATCGAGGCCGACGTCACCGGCCGCGCCCAGGCCGAGGCGCTCGTCCGGCGCACGGTCGAGAAGCTCGGCCGCCTCGACACCGTCGTCAACAACGCTGGCGTGATGCTGCTCGGCCCGGCCGAGCAGGCCTCGATCGAGGAATGGGACCGGATGATCGACCTGAACCTCAAAGGCCTGCTCTACGTCGCCAAGGCCGCGCTGCCGCACCTCGTCCGGCACGCCGACGAGGGCCCGCGGATGGTCGCCGACCTCGTCAACATCTCCTCGGTCGCGGGCCGCCGCGCCCGCGCCGGGTCGGCCGTCTACAACGCGACCAAGCACGGCGTCGGCGCCTTCGCCGAGGCGCTCCGCCAGGAGGTGACCGAGCGCCACGTGCGCGTCTCGCTGGTCGAGCCCGGCGCCGTCGCCACCGAGCTGGCCGGCCACAACCGGCCCGAGGTCCAGGAGCAGATGAGCGCTCGCTTCCGCGGCATCGAGACCCTCGCGAGCGAGGACATCGCCGACGCGATCGCCTACATCGTGACCCGGCCGCGCCACGTGGCGATCAACGAGATCCTCGTGCGGCCGACCGAGCAGGAGGGCTAGCGCCGACCCTCCCCGCCGCGTCCGCGCGCGAATCCCGGTGCGCCCGCCCGAGGGCCCGCGCGCTACAACTCCGACCATGGACGAGGACCGCCGCCAGGCGATCATCGACGCGATCCGGGCGATCCCGGAGGGCTTCGTGCGCACCTACGGCGACGTCTCGCCGGGCGCCCCTCGCCTCAGCGCCCGCATCCTCGCCACCGAGCATCCCGAGGACGTCCCCTGGTGGCGCGTCGTGCGCGCCGACGGCAGCCTCGCCGTCGGCCGGCGCCAACGTGAGCGCCTCATGGCCGAGGGCGTCCCCTTCAGCGGCGAGCGCGTCGACATGGACGTCGCCCGCATCCCCCACGACCCCTGAAAAGCATTCGACGACCGCAGCAGAGCGGCGGACGGGAGTCGAACCCGCGTCATCAGCTTGGAAGGCTGAGGCTCTACCATTGAGCTACCGCCGCGCGCAGGGAGGAGCGTACCCACCGGCGCCGCAATCCGTCAGAATGCACGAACCCCATCGGGGAGTGGCGCAGTCTGGTAGCGCACTCGGCTGGGGGCCGAGCGGTCGCAGGTTCAAATCCTGTCTCCCCGATTTTCGAGAGCCGGCCTCCGAGGGGGGCTGGGGTTCTGCAGCCGGTCTAACTCGATCGTCATCAGCCCTCGTGGTACCGATCTGGGCCCCGGGAGCCGCAATCGCCACTGGCTGAGCGCGCATACACCGAATCGGGTGAGCCGCATATTCGGCCGACGACTGCCGAGGCGCTGAGCTCTAGGGGAACTCCTCGACGGCATCGTCCGGGTTCCCTGCCCCTGAGACGGATGGAGCTTTCAGCTCGCTTCGCGATCGACGCGGGTGAGATGAGCAAGGGGCGGATGCAGGGACCGGCGTCCGGGTGATCCTCAGGGGCGGGGCGTCGGCCCATCAAGGGGGCCGCGGTCTGCTTTCCTTCGCAGGGGTCAGGTCGACGGCGGCTATCCTGTAGAGCGAACATGGCGACGAAATCACACGAGTTCGAGGTCGTCCTCCAGCCTGAGGCAGAGGGCGGCTTCAGCGTGTCCGTCCCGGCTCTGCCCGGCTGTTTCACCCAGGGAGAGACCCGCGAGGAGGCGCTGGCGATGATCCGTGAGGCCATCGAGGGCTACATCGAATCCCTCGTCGCCCACGGCGATCCGATCCCGGGGCCAGTCGAGATCGAGCGAGTCACCGTCGCGGCGTGAACCCGCGACTTCCGGCCGTCCCGCCGCGCGAGGCGGTCCGCGCGCTGGAGCGTTGTGGCTGGAAGCTGGATCGGGTCAAGGGCAGCCACCACGTCTTCCGCCACCCCGATCTGCCTCATCGGATCGTGGTCCCCATGCACGCCCGTGATCTGGCCAAGGGAACGCTCAACCAGATCATCGGTGCCTCAGGCGTCGACCGCGACGAGTTCTTAAAGGCGGTGAAGTAGGTCGGCGTGGTACCGCTCCGTGGTATCAGATGCATCGTCCGATGACTCGGACGCGACCTGAGCGGGACGCGGGGACGCGTCGGGACGCGGTCGGAGCGATCTGCTGCTCGCAACCACGTTACGAATCTGCCGACGACCAGGGGCCGCTCGCCGGCGATGTGGTGGCCGCGGTCGGCATCGGCGACGAACATGGCGTCGAGCGCGGCGGCGAGGTGCCGCTGGGCAGATCTCCAGGCGACGCGGGAGGCTCGGTCAGTGGGGGTGGGCGTCGGGGTCGCCGGGGTCGTCGCGGACGGTGAGGTAGGACTGCCACGTGATCCGGAGGATCACGACGGTGACGACGAGGCCGATGAGGGGGTCGGCGACGCCGATGCCGAGGGCGAGGAGGGCGGCGGTCGCGACGACGGCGAGGCTGACGAGGCCGTCGGTGCGGGCGTGGTAGCCGTCGGCGACCAGCGCCGGGCTCCGCAGGCGCCGCCCGGCGCGCAGGCGCACCCAGGCCGCCGCCTCGTTGCCGAGGAAGCCGAGCGCGCCGGCGCCCGCGAGCGCCCACAGGTGGGTCAGGTGCTGGGGGTTGACCAGCCGGTCGATCGACTCGGCGAAGGCGACGCAGGCGCTGAGGAAGATGGTGGCGACGACGAAGTAGCCGGCGTACTTCTCGGCCTTGAAGGAGCGCAGCAGGAAGGCCGCGCCGAGCGGCACCGCCGTGAGCGCGTCGCCGAAGTTGTGGATCAGGTCGGCGAGCAGGGCGACCGAGTCGGAGATGATGAAGACGAGGAGCTGCAGCGCCGCCGTCGCGCCGAGGATCAGGAGGCTGGCGAGGACCGCGCGCACCCCGGCGCGCGAGCGTTTGATCGACGCGGCGACCAGGCCGTGGCTGTGGTCGTGGCCGTGCGCGTGGCCGTGGCCGCCGTGATCGTGCGCGTGCGAGTGCCCGTGCCCGTGCCCGTGCCCGCCGCCGTGCGCGTGCCCGGGCGCCGCCATCAGGCGATCGCCGCGCCTGCGCGCCGCCCGCGCTCGACCAGGCCGAGCCGCACGTGTTCGACGTGGGACATCGCCTGCTCCAGGAGGCTGCCGACGTGGTCGTCGTGCAGCGAGTAGACGATCCGCCGCCCGTCCCGCTCGCCGGCCACCAGACCCAGGTGCCGCAGGATCCGCAGCTGGTGCGAGACCGCGGAGCCGTCCATCCCGACCGCCTCGCTGATCTCGCCGACCGAGGCCGGCCCGCCGTAGAGGCAGGCGAGGATCCGCAGGCGACTTGGCGTCGCCAGCGCCTGCATCGTCTCCGCGACCTGCCCGGCCACCTGGGGCTCGAGCAGCTCGCCGGGGTCGGGGGTCGCGCCGTGGCTCACGTCCGTCGACGATACATGAAGACCTGTTCAGTCGTTGGCTATTGCGGGTGGGGCGGACGGGCGCCCGCCGCCCGTCGCGCCGACCTCCACCCGTACAGCGCAAGGCAATTCGCCACGACGTAGAACGCGGCGACGACGCTCATCGGGATGTGGAGCGCGAGGCCTCCGGTCGCCGAGAGGAGGCTTCCGAGCAGCGCGACGCCGAGCGCCCCGCCCGCCTGGCGCGCCGCGTTCTGGATCCCCGAGGCGAGCCCGATGCGCTCCACCGGCGCCCCCTCCATCGCCAGCGCGGTCATCGCCTGCATCGCCAGCGCGACCGTGCCGAGCGGCACCGTGCAGAGGATCGTCACCGCGGTCGAGTCGCCGCCCAGCGCGGCCAGCAGCACCGCCCCGGCGGCGCCGCCGGAGAGGCCGACCACCATCGAGCGCCACTCGCCGAGCCGGCCGATCAGCCGCGCCGAGGCGAAGGCGATCGCCATGATCACGCCGAGCAGCGGCAGCAGCGCCAGGCCGGTCGCGAACGGGCTGAGGCCGAGTCGTTCGTGGTAGAGCAGCGAGAGGCAGAAGAGGCTGCCGTAGACGCCGAAGTTGAAGATCCCGGCGACGGCGACGACGAGCGAGAACTGGCGGTTGCGGAAGAGCGCGGGCGGGATCATCGGCAGCGCCACGGCGCGCTCGACCCGCCAGAAGGCGGCCACGGCGAGGACGCCGAGCGCCAGCAGGCCGATCGTTACCGGCGCGCCCCAGCCCGCCGAGCCCGCCGCGATGAAGCCGCCGCTGAGCCCGCCGAGCGCGGTGACGACCAGCCCCTGCCCGGGCAGGTCGAAGGGGTGGCGGTGGCGCGGCGTCTCGGCGACGTAGGCGCTCATCGCCAGCGCCGCGACGAGCGCGACCGGCAGGTTGACGAGGAAGATCGCCCGCCAGCCGACGCTGTCGACGAGGGCGCCGCCGAGGACCGGCCCACCCGCCATGCCGACGCTCGAGATGCCGCCCCAGGCGGCGAGCGCCCCGCGGCGCGCCGGCCCCGCCGGGAACATGTGGGTGATCAGCGCCAGCGAGCAGGGCATGAGGAGCGCCGCGCCGAGCCCCTGCACGGCGCGCGCCGCGATCAGCGCCGGCATCGTCGGCGCCGCCGCGCAGCCGGCGCTCGCGACGCCGAACAGGCCGAGCCCGATCAGGAACGCCCGCTTCGACCCGATCCGGTCCGACCAGGCGCCCGCGCTCAGCAGGAAGGTGGCGAAGACGAGCGTGTAGGCGCTGACGATCCACTGCGCCCCCGACAGCGAGCCGCCGAGGTCGTCGACGATCGGGCCCAGCGCGACGTTCACGATCGTCGCGTCGAGCGTCACGATCAAAAAGCCGGAGCAGATCGACGCGAGGCCCAGTCGCGCCGCGGTCCGGCTCGGTGCGACGGTCGCGGTGTCCCTGGTCAGCAGAGCGTCGCTCACGCCGAGGAATCCTCCCGCTTCGCGCGGGCGCGGACCGTGACATCTGCCACGTGGCGCGGCGCGCGTCCCCCCGGTCAGCGGGTGGGCCGCGGCTGTGTGAGGAAGTAGGCAATCGGCGCCGCCCGCCGGGCGTAGCTTCGAGCGGGTGTCCGGGGACGCCGCCAAGCCGATGTCGCGCAGGCTGATCGCGCTGCTGGCGATCGGCACCGGCACCACCGCCGCCAACCTCTACTACGCGCAGCCGCTGCTCGATGCGATCGGCTCCGCCTTCGGCGTCTCCGACGGCACCGCGGGACTCCTGGTCACGGTCTCGCAGGTCTTCTACGGGCTCGGCCTCGTCTTTCTCGCGCCGCTGAGCGACCTCGTCGACCGCCGCGGGCTGGTCGTCGTGCTGCTGTCGGTCAGCTGCGTGGCGATGGTGGGGGCCGCGGTGGCGCCGCGGTTCCTGGTGCTGGCGGTGGCGATCGGGGTCGCCTCGACCACCTCCGTCGTCGCCCAGATCCTCATCCCGTTCGCGAGCACCCTTGCCCCCGAGGGCGAACGCGGCCACGTCGTCGGCCTGGTGATGGGCGGCCTTTTGACCGGGATCCTCCTCGCGCGGACCTTCGCCGGGCTGCTCGCGGGGGCGACGAGCTGGCGGGTGGTGTTCGCGGTCGCGGCGGTGGCGATGGCGCTTTTGGCGCTCGCCCTCTGGCGGGCGATGCCGGAGCGCCCATCCTCGACCTCGCTTCCGTACCGTCGGCTGCTCACGAGCGTCGGCGCCCTGATCCGCCGCGAGGCGGTCCTGCGCCGGCGCATGGTCTACGGCGCCTGCGGCTTCGGCGGCTTCAGCCTCGTCTGGACGACCCTGTCGTTCCTCCTCTCCGACCCGCCGTTCGACTTCGGCGAGGCGGAGATCGGGCTGTTCGGCCTCGCCGGGCTGGTCGGCGCGGTCACCGCGATGCGCATGGGACGCCTCCACGACCGCGGCCACAACCGCGTCGCCACCGGCGCCGTGCTCGCCGCCGTCCTCCTCAGCTGGCCGATCTTCGTCCTCGGCCGCGACAGCGTCGTCGCGCTCCTCGTCGGCCTCGCCGTGCTCGACTTCGGCGTCCAGGGCCAGAACGTCCTCAGCCAGGGCGCGATCTACGCCCTCGGGCGCGAGACGACCGGCCGCGTCACCACCGCCTACGTCACCTCGAACTTCCTCGGCGGCGCGATCGGCTCCGCCGCCGGCTCGATCGCCTGGACCGCCGGCGGCTGGGGCGCCGTCTGCGGCGTCGGCATCGCCTTCGCCGGCATCGCGATGCTGCTCTGGCTCACCGAGCCCGGGCACCGCGCCAAGCGCACCCACGGCGAGCGGGGTGGGCGTGCGGTCGGCGCGGCGGGGGCGCTGGGGCGGTCGGCGACTTAGCTTCGGGACGGGGCGGGGCCCGGGCCGTCCACACCACTTCGGGGCGCCGGCCGGGGGGGGGGGGGG
>DASZUW010000300.1:0-5517 GCA_035547475.1 Solirubrobacterales bacterium | reverse complement strand
TCCGGGTCGAGTCGATCATCAGGTCGTAGAGGGCGAAGTCGCGGACGTCGGCGCCGTAGAGCTCGCGGGCGTAGTCGGCGTGGGTGCGGTCGAGGTGGTCGAGGGTGCGGGTGGCGGTGGCCTCGTCGCTGGCGCCGAAGGACATGGCCTGGCGGATGCGGGCGTCGCGGGGGCCGTCGAGGCGGACCTTGAGGACGCGGGGGTCGTCGTGGAGGACGACGGCGGCGGCGCGGCCGAGGAGGACTCCTTCGCCGGTCTCGCACTGGGCGATGACCGCCTTCTCGGTCTCGCGGCGGAAGTCGTCGGAGGTGAGGGCGTCGGAGGGAAGGGGCGCGGGGGTGGAGCTGTCGGTGCCGGTGAAGCCGCTGAGGAGGCGTTCCAGCCAGCTCGGGCTCTCGGCCTCGACCGAGTCGGCTTCCTCGAAGGTGACCTGCAGCTCCTCGGCGACCTTGACCGGGATCGCGCGGTCGACGAAGGGGACGCCGAGGCGCTCGGCGAGGGCGGGGCCGATCACGTTGCCGCCCGCCCCGTAGGAGGCCGAGAGCGCGATCAGTCGCTTCATCGGTGCACCGGCTTGGTCGTCGGGCGGGGTGCGGGGCGGCCGGCGGCGGGCTCGTCGACCTCGCCCTCCGACCAGTGGTACTTGCCACCGCGCAGCCAGGAGGCGGCGGCGGCGATGAGGCAGGCGACGGCGGAGAAGATGAAGGCGGTGCTGAGGGCGTCGGCGAACGGGCCCGTCATCAGCTGCGGGAAGAAGGAGCGGCCGGTGAGCGCGGCGGCCTGGGCGTGGGGGAGCGAGTGGAGCACGTGGGGTCCGAGGAGCTGTTCGACCGGATTTTCGCCGAGGAAGGCGGCGAAAAGGCTGGCGACCGGCGGCAGTTCGGAGATCCGCGCCGCTTCGTGGGCGCTCACGCCGTGTTCCTGGAGCCCGCCGCGGAGCGCTTCCGGCAGCCCCGAGGAGAGGCCGATGATCAGCAGGCTGAAGAAGATGCCGATCGAGAGGACCATCGCCGAGTTCTGGAAGGTGGCGCTCATCCCCGCCCCGGCGCCCCGCGCCCGCGGCGGCAGGCTGTTCATGATCCCGGCGCGGTTGGGCGAGGCGAAGAGCCCCATGCCGATCCCGTTGAGGAAGATGAGGGCGGCGAACGCCCAGTAGTCGAAGTCGACCGGCAGCTCCTCGAGCAGAAGGAAGGAGATCGCGGCGACGATCATCCCGCCGGTCGCGAACGGGCGCGCGCCGTAGCGGTCGGAGAGGATCCCCGAGAGCGGGCCCGCGAGCAGGAAGCCGACCGTCAGCGGCACCATGTAGATGCCCGCCCAGAGCGGCGTTTCGTCGAAGCTGTAGCCGTGCTGGGGCAGCCAGATCCCCTGCAGCCAGATGATCAGCACGAACTGCAGGCCGCCGCGGCCGATCGAGGAGAGGAGCTGCGCCACGTTTCCCGCGGTGAAGGCGCGGATGCGAAACAGGGAGAGGTCGAACATCGGTTCGGCGACGCGCGTCTCGATCACGCAGAAGACGCCGAGGACGACGATGCCGCCGATGATCTCGGCCAGGACCTTGGGGCTGGTCCAGCCCATCACGTGGCCGCCGTAGGGCTGGATGCCGTAGGTCACGCCGACCATCACCGCGATCAGCCCGACCGCGAAGGTGACGTTGCCGAGCCAGTCGATCCTGGCGGGGCGCCGCTCGCTCAGGTCCTCCAGCTTGAGGTAGGCCCAGACCGTGCCGAAGAGGCCGAACGGGACGGAGACGAGGAAGACGAGGCGCCAGTCGATCGGGGCGAGGATGCCGCCGATGATCAGGCCGAGGAAGGAGCCCGCGATCGCCGCGACGCCGTTGATGCCGAGCGCCAGGCCGCGCTGGTTCTCGGGGAAGGCGTCGGTGAGGATCGCGCTCGAGTTGGCGAACAGCATCGCCCCGCCGATCCCCTGGCCGATCCGCATGCCGATGATCCAGAGCGCGCCCGCCGAGCCGTCCAGCGGGGTGACGAACAGCAGGATCGAGAAGAAGGTGAAGACGGCGAAGCCGAGGTTGTAGGTGCGCACGCGGCCGAAGACGTCGCCGAGCCGACCGAGGCTCACCACCAGCACCGCGGTGACGACGAGGAAGCCGAGGATCATCCACAGCAGGTAGTTCGTGTTCTGCGGTTCGAGCGGGTCGATGCCGATGCCGCGGAAGATGTCGGGGAGGGCGATCAGCAGGATCGAGGAGTTGATCGTCACCAGCAGCATCCCGACCGTGGTGTTGGTCAGCGCGATCCACTTGTAGTCCGGGGACGGCGAGGCGGCCACGGTCGCTGCCTACCCCGATCCGGCGCGGGCCTCACTTGCGCGGGGCGGCGTGGCGTCGATGAAGACCTCGCTCACGTCCGGCACGACCTCGCGCAGCTTCGCGTCGATCTCGTCGGACACGCGCTCGATCCGGTCGGCGTCGAGGCCGTCGGCGAGCTCGATCCGGGCGCCGACCAGCAGGGCGTTGGGGCCGAGCGTGAGCGTGAGGAGCTCGCGAACCTCCCGCACCTCGGGGAAATCGACGAGCGCCCCTTCGAGCGCGCGCCGCTCGTCCGGGCGCGCCGCCGCGCCGACCAGCATGTAGCGGGCGTCGCGCGCCATCCAGAAGGCGACGACGATCAGCAGGAGCCCGATCGCGACCGAGGCGGCCGGGTCCCAGAGCTCGACCCCGGTGATCGCCTGCAGGCCGATCCCGATCGCCGCCAGGGCGATGCCGATCAGCGCCGCCGAGTCCTCGAACAGCACCATCTTCACGTTCGGGTCGCGGCTCATGCGCACGTAGTCGCCGTAGGAGAGGCTCGCGAGGCGGGCCTCGCGGTGGGTCTGGCGCAGGGCGCGCAGCCAGGAGAAGCCCTCGGTGAGGAGCGAGAGGCCGAGGACGGCGAACGGGATGACGAACTCCGTCCCGCCCCCGGGCGGTTCGACCAGCTCGTAGATCCCCCAGCCGATCGCGAAGACCGAGCCCGCGAGGAAGGTGCCGACGGCGGCGACGAAGGTCCAGAGGAAGCGCTCGCGGCCGGCGCCGAAGGGGTGGCCCTCGTCGGGCGGGCGGTCGGCGAGGCCGATCGAGATCAGCAGGAAGGTCTGGTTGGTGGTGTCGGCGAGCGAGTGCGCCGCCTCGGCGAACATCGCCGCCGAGCCGCTCGCAACGCCCGCGACGAGCTTCGCGACCGCGATCGTCGCGTTGGAGGCGAGCGCGATCGCCGCCGTGCGGCGGCTCTCGACGCTGCGCTCCGGGCGCAGGCTGCGGTCGCTCGTCTGGGCGGCGGGGCGGGCCATCGCTCCCCAGTGCCCACAGCGGGCGCGGCCGACACCTTGGCCGCGCCTGCCTATACACTGCATAGGCATGAAGGAGACGGTCGGGATCGGCGAGGCGGCCAAGATGCTCGGGGTCAGCACCGACACCCTGCGCCGCTGGGATCGCGCCGGAAAGGTGCGGACGACGCGCGACGCGCGCAACCGCCGGCGGGTGCCGGTGGCGGAGGTCGAACGCCTGCGCGACGCCCCTCGGCGCCACGCGACCGGCGACGCCTTCTCCGCCCGCAACCGCTTCCCGGGCACGGTGCGCTCGGTCGAGGCCGACGGCGTGATGGCGCTGGTCGAGATCGAGGCCGGGCCGCACCTGGTCACCGCCGCGATCACGCGCGACTCGGTCGAGGAGCTCGGCCTCGCGCCGGGCGTGAAGGCGACCGCGACGGTCAAGGCGACCTCGGTGATGGTGCAGGTGGGCGGGTGAGGGCGCGGGGCGCCCTCCTGGGCCTCGCCGCGGTACTCCTCGCCGCGCTCGTGGTCGCGGGCTGCGGCGGGGGTTCGGACACCACCGGCGCGACGGGCGGCTCCGGCGGCGGCACGCTGATCGTCCTCGGCGCCTCGTCGCTGACCGAAGCGGTGACGAAATACGGCGAAAGCTTCGCGGGCGCGACCGTGAAGCCCTCCTTCGCGGGCTCCGACGAACTCGCCGCGCAGATCCAGCAGGGCGCCAAGGCCGACGTCTTCGCCTCCGCGAACACGGACTACCCGGAAGAACTCTTCGCGGAAGGATTGGTCGAAAAGCCGCGCGTCTTCTGTCGCAACGAACTGGTGATCGCGGTGCCCGAAGGCAGCGACGTGAAGAGCCTCGCCGACCTGACCAAGCCCGGCACGAAGATCGTGATCGGCGACCCGAGCGTCCCCGTCGGCTCCTACACGCGCGAAGTGCTCGGGCGGCTGCCGAAGGCCGAAGAGGAGGCGATCATGGACAACGTCGTCTCCGAAGAGACCGAGGTCGCCTCGATCGTCGCCAAGCTCGAACAGGGGGCCGCCGACGCCGGCTTCGTCTACGTGACCGACGAGAAGGGCGCGGAAGGGCTCGAACCCGTGGAAATCGAGCCGAAACTGCAACCGCGGGTCGAGTACGGCGTCGCCGTGGTGAAGTCCTCGGGGGACAAGGCGGCCGCCGAGGAATTCGTCGACGGGCTGATCGAAGGCGAAGGCCAGGAAGACCTGCGGGCGGCCGGGTTCCTGCCGCCGCCGTGAGGCGGTCGTGGTTCGCGGGGGTGGCCTTCGTCGCCGCGCTCGCGACCCTCGCCTTCCTGCTCGTCCCGATCGTCGCCGTCTTCGCCAACGTCAGCCCGGGGCGCCTCCTCGACGCGCTCGGCGAGGAAGCCTCGCGCGAAGCGCTGCTCCTGAGCCTGAAGACGACGCTGATCGCGCTGGCGATCGTCATCGTGGTCGGCACGCCGGCCGCCTACCTGCTGGCGGCCCGCGACTTCCCCGGCCGCTCGCTCGTACTGACGATCATCGAGCTGCCGCTGGTGATGCCGCCCGCGGTGGCGGGGATCGCGCTGCTGGCGGCGTTCGGGCCGCGCGGGATCCTCGGCGGGGCCGTCTCGGGGCTCGGGATCGAACTGGTCTTCCAGACGGCGGGCGTGGTCGTCGCGCTCGTCTTCGTCAGCGCCCCGTTCTTCCTGCGCCAGGCGATCGCGGCGTTCGCCGCGGTGGACGGGCGGCTGCTGGAGGCGGCGCGGACGCTCGGCGCCGGCCCGTTCCGCGCCTTCGCCACGGTGGCGGTGCCGAGCGCCCGCGGCGGCCTCGCCTCCGGCGTCGCGCTGTCCTGGGGACGGGCGCTGGGCGAGTTCGGCGCGACCCTGCTCTTCGCCGGCTCGCTGCAGGGGGTGACGCGGACCGCGCCGCTGGCGATCTTCTCCGACTTCGCCGAACCGGGAGGGTTCGTCGCGGCGCTGGCGCTGTCGGCGGTGCTGATCCTGGTGTCGGCGGCGTTGCTGCTCGGGGTGAAGCTGTTCGGCGGGGACCGGGTCGAGGTCGACGAGGGGGCGGCGCGACTGTGACGGGCGGAGGCTCGGAGGGGTCGGGCTCCGATCGCTCGCGCTCTGACGGCTTGCGCTCGCGGGGTCGGGGCGGCCCCTTCTCTCACGAACCGCGGGGAGGTTCGTTCAGGGGTCCCCCGACCCCGGCCTCGGGCCGTACCAAGCCTCGTGGGTCCCGGCGCCTTGACGCACTTTCTTC
>DASZUW010000299.1:0-3088 GCA_035547475.1 Solirubrobacterales bacterium | reverse complement strand
CCCCCCCCCGCCAGCTGGCGCGCTGCGGACTGCGGACGCGGCGATCGACCAGGCCGACCTGGTCGTCCGGCGGGGAAGGGTGCGGGACGTGATCGGGCTGATCATCGAGGCGAGCGGGTTGGAGGCGGAGGTCGGCGAGGTCTGCATGATCGAGACCGGCCGCGACCGGCCGGCGGTGCCGGCCGAGGTGGTCGGGTTTCGGGACTCGCGCACGCTCCTGATGCCGCTCGGCGAGATGAGCGGGATCGGGCCCGGCAAGCCGGTCACCGCCGAGGGCGAGACCTTCCGCGTGCCGGTGGGCAAGAAGCTGCTCGGCCACGTCGTCGACGCTTTCGGCCGCCCGCTCGACGGCACCGTCCTGCCGCCGAACGGCAGCCGCCCGGCCACCGCCGAGCCGCCGGAGCCGCTCGGGCGGCCGCGGATCGAGAAGCGCCTGGCGCTCGGGGTGCGGGCGCTCGACGCCTTCGTCCCCTGCGGCCAGGGGCAGCGGCTCGGCATCTTCGCCGGCTCCGGCGTCGGCAAGTCCTCGCTGCTCGGGATGATCGCGCGCTCGACCTCCGCCGACGTCAACGTCATCGCCCTGGTCGGCGAGCGCGGCCGCGAGGTGCGCGAGTTCGTCGAGCGGGACCTCGGCGCGGCGCTCGAGCGCTCGGTCGTCGTCGTCGCCACCTCCGACCAGCCCGCCCTCGTGCGCATCAAGGCCGCCTTCGCGGCGACCGCGATCGCCGAGCACTTCCGCGACCAGGGCGCCGACGTCCTGCTGATGATGGACTCGGTCACCCGCTTCGCGATGGCCCAACGCGAGGTCGGCCTGGCGATCGGCGAGCCGCCCGCGACCCGCGGCTACACCCCCAGCGTCTTCGCCCTCCTCCCACGCCTGCTGGAGCGCGCCGGCACCAGCCCCGAGGGCTCGATCACCGGCCTCTACACCGTCCTCGTCGACGGCGACGACATGAACGAGCCGATCGCCGACGCGGTCCGATCGATCCTCGACGGCCACGTCGTCCTCAGCCGCGACCTCGCCCACGCCAACCACTACCCCGCGATCGACGTCCTGCAGAGCGTCTCCCGCCTGACCACCGAGATCCAGCCCCCCGACTCCACCGCCGCCGCCTCCGAGCTCCGCCGGCTCCTGGCCGCCTACCGCGACAAGGAAGACCTGATCGCGATCGGCGCCTACCAGCCCGGCGGCGACCCCACCGTCGACACCGCGATCGCCCTGCGCCCCGACCTCGACGCCTTCCTGCGCCAGCGCCCCGACGAGCGCTCCGACCTCGCCGAAGCCGACGCCCGCCTCGCCGAGCTCGCCGCCACCGCGACCGCCACCCCCGACCCCGTTGTTGATGGGCCGAAAACCCCTGATATAGAGGACTTTTCGGCCCATCGACGCCCGGTCCACTGGACCGGTGACGGGACCGTGGAGTTCGTCACCGACACGCGCCCCATGTTTCACGAGTCCGAAGTGGTGCGGCCGGCCCGCGCCGCTCCCGATTCCCGCTAAAGACCGCGCCCTTTCGGGCGATCAACGGGGCGTGACGGAACGGAGCTTCAGGTTCAGGCTCGAGCGGGTGCACGACATCCGCCGGCAGAGGGAGCGCGGGGCGCAGGAGGAGCTCGCCGCGGCGCTCGGGCAGCAGGCGGGGCAGGAGGCCGCGCTCGGGCAGGTCGAGGCGACGATCGCGGACGCGCGGGAGCGGTTCCGCGGCGCCTCGGGGGCCGGCGAGGTGCTGTCGGGGTCCGACCTGGCGGCGAGCCAGGCCTATCTGGAGCGGTTGGCGGGACGGCGGGCGCTCGCCGTCCGCGACCTGAACGCGAGCCGCGACGAGGTCGGCCGCCGGCGGCGCGAGCTCGAGGCGGCCGCGCGGGAGCGCCAGGCGCTGGACCGGCTGCGCGACCGCCGCCGCGCCGAGCACGACCGCGAGCTGGCCCGCGCCGAAAGCGCGCGGCTCGACGAGCTGGCGCTCGCCGGGCACCGCCGGAGGCGGGCGTGAACCCGGTCGGCGGGATCGCCCCGGGGACCGCCGGGATCCCCGCGGCGGGCCAGGCCGGCGCGCCGGGACTCGGGCCGAACGCCGGCGGGATCGCCGCGGCCCGCCGCGCGGCCGCCCGCGTCGCCCAGCTGCAGAGCATGATCGAGGCGGTCGAAAGCGGCCCGGCCGGCAAGGGGTCATTCGGCGCCGCGCTGGCCGAAGCGAGTGCCGTCGGCGGGCCGGGCGCGGCGCCCGCGATCGGCGAAGCGACCCCGCTCACCCCCACCGCCTACACGACCCCCAGCGCCACGACGGCCGCGCCTGCCCCTGCCGGCCCCGGCAACGGCGCCGTCCCCTACCAGTCGCTGATCGAAGAATCGTGCGCCCGCTACGGCGTCGACCCGGCCCTCCTCGCGGGCCTGATCGAACAGGAGTCGCACTTCGACCCGACGGTCGGCAGCCCCGCGGGCGCCCAGGGCCTGACCGAGCTGATGCCGGAAACGGCGGCCAGCCTCGGCGTCACCGACCCCCACGACCCGGCCCAGTCGATCGACGCCGGCGCCCGTCTGCTGAGCGAAAAGCTGGCCGAATTCGGCGGGAACACCGAACTTGCCCTCGCCGCCTACAACGCGGGCTCCGGTGCTGTGCACCAGTACGACGGCATCCCGCCCTACCCGGAAACCCAGGAATACGTGAGGAAGGTGCTCGGCTACGCGGCCGGTTACGCGAACGCCTTCGGGGGAGCGCTGTGAGCACGATGGTCTACCAGCGACCGCTGCCGCTCAGCTCGGCCTTTCCGCCCTCGGCGCCGCCGGGCGCCCCGCCGCCCGATCCCGGGCCGCCAGGCACGGCACCTCCCTTCGCGGGGGTGCTGGCAGAACAATCCACCGCCCGGACCGCACCAGCGGAAGGCGAGGAGAAGAAGGGGACGCAGGCGACTCCCGCGGCCCCGGCCGAAGCGGCCGCCGCGCCGCCCGAGGGGACCACGCCGCCCGCCGCAGGGACGGCGAGCGAGCTTCCGCCCACCCCAGGCAGCGCCGACGAACCGACGGCCGCCTTGGCCGCGGGCGAAGCGGCGGTGGCCGCGACGCTCGTGCCGAGCCCGGCCGCGCTCGCTC
>DASZUW010000298.1:0-2242 GCA_035547475.1 Solirubrobacterales bacterium | reverse complement strand
CGGGCGGGATCGCCAGGGCGCGGATCCGCTCGAGCGTCTCCTCGTCGGTGATCGGCGTGCCCTCCGCGTCTTCGAAGGAGAAGCCGCCGCCGCGCCTGCGCCGGCGAATTCCCGCTGCCGAGCAGTCCGATCGCCGCAGTCGCGCCATCGGCGCGAAGTTCCCCGCGCGCGAGGCGCCTAAACGGCGGCGAAGACCGGGGCGAAGCCCTCGACCCGCACGGTGAGGAGCCCGTGCCCGCAATCGCAGGCGACCGCCTCGACCTCGCCGAGCTCGTCGACGAGGAGCGTGACCTCGGCGTCGCAGCGCGGGTCCGAGCAGACCAGTTCGACCTGGAACATGACCGAGATGCTCCCGGTCGGGTCAGACGGAAACGTCGGGGAGCTCCTGCTTTCGGCTCAGGAGGGGCGCGTAGAGGTCGCCCTTGGCGGCGACGCGGGCGCGAAGGTCCGCGACGGTGAAGGTGAGGGTGCTCGCGTCGCCGGACTCGGCGGCCGCCTCCACCTCGTCCCATTCGAGCGGCGTCGAGGCGCTCGGGCGCTCTCTCGCGCGGATCGTGTAGACGCAGGCGGTCGTCTTGTGGCGGTCGTTCTGGCTCCAGTCGATCAGCACGCGGCCCTTGCGTCGCGCCTTCGTCTGGGTGGGGACGACCTCGTCGGGGAAGCGGGCCTCGAAGGTCTCGGCGATGGCCTTGGCGAAGGGGCGGGACTCGGCGAAGGTGGCGGTGCCGTTCAGCGGCAGGTGGAGGTGGATGCCCTTCGAGCCCGAGGTCTTCGCGTAGCTGTCGAGGCCGAGCTGGGCGAAGAAGGCGCGGCGGCGCAGCGCGACGCGAGCGCAATCGACGATGTCGGCGGGGGCGCCGGGGTCGAGGTCGAAGACCATCGAGTCGGGATGCTCGAGGTCGGCGGCGCGGGCGAGCGAGGTGTGCAGCTCGATGTTCGCCAGGTTGGCGGACCAGACCAGGCTCGGCAGGTCTTCGATCAGCGTGTAGTCGATCTCGGCCTTGTGGCTCTCCGACCAGATCCGCGCCGTCGCCACCCAGTCGGGGCGGTGCTTCGGGCTCCGCTTCTCGTAGAAGAACTGGCCCTCGACGCCGTCGGGATAGCGCTTCAGCGTCACCGGGCGGCCGCGCAGGTGCGGCAGGAGGACCTCGGCGAGGTCGGCGTAGGCGTCGATGAGATCGCCCTTGGTGAAGCCGACGGTCGGATAGAGGACCTTGTCGAGGTTGGAGACGGTGAGCTCGCGCTCGCCGACGCGGAGGCGCGATTTCGTCTTGGCGATCGGTTCGGCGGCGGCGGTGAGGCCCTTGTGCGACACCGGCTCCGACCCCCCTCCCCGGACCAGGAGCCACTCGCCGGTGCGGCGCCCGGGCACGTACAGGCTCGACTGCTTTTTCAGCACCAGGCCGTCGACGCCCTGGCCGGCGCTCGCCGCGAGCAGCTCCTTGATCTTCGTCGTCGCGTTGGCGGGGACGCGCCAGGCCTCCCCTTCGAGCCCCAGGCCCGCGAGGAGCTCGCGGCGGCGTTTGTAGGGCGTGCCGGTCAGGTCCTCGCCGTCGAGGAAGAGAAGGTCGAAGATGACGTAGGTCGCCGGGTGCTCGCGGGCGCGGCGGCGGATCGCGCCCTCGGAGCCGGGCTCCTCGCGGCGGGCGATGCGCTCGCGGTCGGGGCGGCCCTGGTCGTCGAAGACGACGATCTCGCCGTCCAGCACCGCGTCATGGGCGCCGACCTGGCGGCTCAGCCGGTGGACCTCCGGCCAGCGCCCGCCGATGTCCTCGAGCTCGGCGCCGCGCAGGTCGAGCCGCCCCGGCCGGCAGCGGGCGATCGCGCGCACGCCGCCCCAGGCGAGCTCGGCCGCCCAGCCCCGCGTCGAGCGCGGCAGCCCGCCCTCGTTGGGGAGCATCGGCGGCAGCGGGTCCGGGTAGGGATCGGGGTCGCCTTCGACCGGGTCCATGCGGTGGATCATCCAGTCCTTCGGCCCGCCCGCGCGGAAGAGGACATAACGGCCGTGGAGGCGCTCGCCGTCGAAGCGGAAGATGATCTCCCCGTCGCGCCACTTCTCCAGCTCGTAGGTGCCGCTGTCCCAGATCCGCACCGTCCCGGCGCCGTACTCGCCCTTCGGGATCTCGCCCTCGAAGGTCATGTACTCGAGCGGGTGGTCCTCGGTGGGCACGGCTTTGCGGTTTTCGCTCGGGTCCTGGGGGATGCCGTTCGGCACCGCCCAGGAGACGCCGACGCCCTCGTG
>DASZUW010000297.1:0-1624 GCA_035547475.1 Solirubrobacterales bacterium | reverse complement strand
CTGAAGCGCCACCTCGCCCGCCGGGTCTGGCGGCTTCTCCTCAAATCCGAGAGAGGGAGATACATGAACACCGTCGACACTCAGAGAGACCTGCCGGGGCCGCAGATCGCGGCGATGGCTTGACATAGGAGCAACCGATGCGTCGCAACGTCACCATCGTTGTCGCGCTCGTCCTCGCCGTCGTCGGCCTCCTCGGCTTCGCGACCGGCGCCTTCGTGGCGATCGGCTGCGTCGTCCTCGTCCTCTCCTGCGGCCTGCTCGCCGTGATGCTCGGCATCGGTGGCCCCGGAGAAGACGAGAAATAGTTCGCAAATACCGCCAATCAACCGAAGAAATACCGACCAAACGTCAGTTAAGGAATCCGCTCGAATGGGTAGAGTGCCGACCCATGCGGAACTTTGTCGTAGCCGCGTGGGAGCGGCGGCGTCACCGGGAACGCGAGTTGCACGAAGTCACGGCCGAAACGGCCGAACACGCCATCGTCGCCGTCGCCTCGTCCCGGCCGCTCGAGCAGCAGCCCGGCATCTACGAAGCCTGGCCCGCCGAGCAGCCGGAGCTGAACCTCCGGATCACCTACGCCGCCCCGCGCCGTCGCCAGCGAATCCTCCAGCCCGAGACCGAGTAGCGCGCGCTCGCGCGACTCCCTCCCCCGCCGCCGTCGATTTCGGCGGCGCGGGTTCGTCGTCCGGGTATAGCGACCAAGAGGAGGAGCGATGTCCAAGAGCGTGCTCTACATGTCCGTATCCCTTGACGGTTTCGTCTGCGGCCCGAACGAGACCCCCGACAACGGCCTCGGCGACAACGGCGCCCGGCTCCACTGGTGGTTCCACCAGGACGCGGACGCCGACCCCGAGGGCGCGAACGCCCGCGTCATGGCGGAGGCGATGGCGACCGGCGCGGTGGTCGCTGGCCGTGGCACCGTCGAACCGGCGGGTTGGTGGGACGGCGACCACCACGACGGCGTCCCGATCTTCATCCTCACCCGCACCAGGACCCCCGCCGACGTTGCCCGGTGGCCCCTGATCACCGTCCTCGACGACGTCACCGAGGCGATCACCCGCGCCAAAGACGCGGCAGGCGACCGCGACGTCCTCGTCCACGGTGTGGGCGTCGCGGCCGCCGCCCTCGCCGCCGGCGTCCTCGACGAAGTCCAACTCCACCTCGTCCCGACGATCCTCGGCGAAGGCCGCCGCCTCTTCGAAGGCATCGGCCCCGAGCCCCATGAGTTCGAGCTCCTCCGCAACGTCGAAGGCCCCGGCGTGACCCACCTGCGCTACCGCGTGGTGAGCTGAGATGCGCTCATCCAAGAATCGCCTTCGGCGGGCTCTGGGCGCTAAAATAACGATATGGACACGCGCTGCTCAGGAGCCGCGCTTGCGCGGGAGTTGCGCACCTCGGTCCCGCGCGTTGTTCGCGCGGCGGATCGCCTCGGTATCCCGCGCACGGCGGGTGGACGTCTGGCACTGACCGCCGTACAGGTGAAGGCGCTGCGGGAGGAGCTCGGCTTCGTGCCCGCGACCGAGGGGTTGAGCAGGAGCGAGGCGATGGTCCTCGCCGCGCTGCGCCGAGCGCCGCTCGGCATGGCCTCCGCGCGCGCCGTCGCCCGTCGGTCGACCGTGTCGCC
>DASZUW010000296.1:0-2412 GCA_035547475.1 Solirubrobacterales bacterium | reverse complement strand
TGAGCGCCGAGGTCCAGGACGCGGCCCGCGCCGCCGCGCGCCTCCACGAGCTCGGCCGCGAACTACGCTTCGAGCAGGGCGACGACGGCCGCCTGCGGGTCGAGCTGCGCGACCGCGACGGCAGCGTCCTGCGCCAGGTCCCTACGCCTGAAATCTTCGACTTCGCCGCGGGCAAGGTCACGACATGACCCCGATCACGATCACCGGGCTCGGCACCAGCCTCGACACCGAATCGATCATCGAAGGCCTGATGAAGGTGGAACGCATGCCGCAGGCCCGCCTCGAAGAGCGCCAGGGTCAGGTGAAGGCGCGCGAAACGGCGCTCCAGGGGATCCTGAACAAGCTGAACGAAGTGAGCTCGGCGCTACAGGCGCTGCGCTCGCCGACCCTCTGGTCGGACGTGCAGAGCGTCACCTCCTCCTCGACCGCGATCACGGCCGAACTGGCCGGCGGCGCGGGCCCGGGCGGCTACCAGGTCGAAGTCACCCAGCTCGCCCGCGCCGCCCAGCGCACCTACGCCTTCGAACCGAGCGCGACCGCGTCCCAGATCACGGTCGGTGGCCAGACGATCGAACTGGAAGCGGGCGCGACTGTCGAGGACGCGGTCGCGGCGATCAACTCGAACCACGAAACCGGCGTCTCCGCCGTGGCCGTCGGCGGCAAGCTCGTGCTCTCCTCGCGGACGACCGGGGCAAGCTCGACGGTCAGCGCGAGCGGCACCGTCCTCACCGAGGAAACGGCGAAGGCCCGCGCCGGGCAGGACACGCTCTACTCGGTCGACGGCGTCGCGGGCACCTCCCCGACCAACGTCATCACCGACGCGATCCCCGGCGTCACCCTCACCGTCAGCGCCCTCACCACCGGCCCGGTGACGATCGGCGTCACCGAACCCGCCCCGGACACCGCCTCGATCGCGGCCAAGATCAAGGCCTTCGTCAGCGCCTACAACTCCGCGGTCGAACTGATCGAGGCGAAGGTCAGCGAAGAAACGGTCAAATCGCCGCAGACCCAGGAAGAAGCCAACAAGGGCGTCCTCTTCGGCGACGGCGCGCTGAACAGCCTGCTGATGGGGATGCGCCAGACGCTCTCCGAATCGGGCCTCGGCGAACTCGGCGTCACCACCGGCGCCCCGAGCGCGAGCGTGACCGCCGAATCGGCGTCGGTGCGCGGCCTCCTGACCTTCGAAGAAGCGAAGCTGACGGCGCTGCTGAAGGAAGACCCGGTCGCGGCGAAGGAAGCGGTCAGCGGCGCCAAAGGCTTCGTCACCGCGCTCGAACCGTTGGTCGAAGCGGCGACCAAGCCGGGCGGCGGCATCTCCGAACGGATCAGCGCCGCGACCAAGGAGGCGGCGTCGCTGCGCGAACAGATGACGAAGCTGGAAGAACGATTGGCGCTGCGCGAAGAACGCCTGCACGCCCAGTTCGCGGCGATGGAAACGGCGCTCGCCAAATCGAAGTCGGAATCGGAATGGCTGGCCGGGCAGCTCGCCGGCCTCGAAGCCAACCAGTCCTGACGCGCGAGCCGAGCCGAGCGATGAACCCCTACCGCAGCGCCAGCCAGGCCTACGCCCAGGACAGCGTGCTCACCGCGGCCCCGGAGAAGCTCGTGGTGATGCTCTACGACGGCCTCGCCCGCTTCCTCGCCCGGGGTGCCGCGGCGCTGCGCGCCGAGGACGTCGCCGCGGCGGGCACGGCGCTCAACCGCGCCGGGGCGATCCTCGACGAGCTGCTGGCGACCCTCGACCCGGCCGCCGGCGAGATCGCCGAGCGCCTTGCCGAGATCTACATGTTCTGCAAGCGCGAGCTCCTCGGCGCCCAGCTGAAGCGCGACCCGGCGCGGATCGAGCGCGTGGCGAAGCTCCTCGCCGAGCTGCGCGAGGCGTGGGCGACGATCGCCGTGGCGCCGCCCACCCCGACCATGGGCCGCCCGACCCTGGGCGCCGCCGGGGCCCAAGCATGACCCGGGAGCTCGCCGCCTACCAGCGCCTGGCCGAGCTCGCCGAGGCTGAGCTGGCGGCCTGCGAGGCCGGGCGCCCCGAGGACCTCGCGACCCTCTACGCCGAGGCCGAGTCGATCCGCGCCTCCCTCCCAGGACGCCCGCCCGCCGCGGCCGAGCCGGCCCTGCGCCGCGCCGCCACGGCACAGCAGCGAATCAGCGAGCTCCTCGGCACCCGCCTGGCGGCGCGCGGCGCTGACCTCGAGCAATTGCACCGCGCCCGCGAGGCCGCGAAGGCCTACGCGACGACGGCGGGTGCGCGGGCGGGGGCGTAGCGGGGGCGCCCGGGGCGGGGGCTCGGGGCGCGGGAGGCTGGCGCGCGGGGGCGGGGGTTCAGGGTCCCGGAAGCTGGCGCGCGGGGCGGGGGTTCGGGGGGCCGGGAAGCTGGCGCCTCGGGCGGCTGATCGGCGACCCGGG
>DASZUW010000295.1:0-6191 GCA_035547475.1 Solirubrobacterales bacterium | reverse complement strand
CACAGCCGACCCGGGTCGTGGCCGAGAGGGCCGGGTCCCTCGGTCGCCCCCCTGCCCGGCCTCCGTCAATCCCGGGCGCCAGCTTGCGAGGGCCTGGACCCCGGCCGTCTACGCGCCTTCCAACTGTCGCGCCAGCGCCAGGAGCAGTGCCTCTTGGCCCTCGTGGGCGAGGAACTGGGCGCCGATCGGGAGGCCGGTGGAGGTGAGGCCGTTGGGGACGCTGATGGCGGGCCAGCCGGTGACGTTCCAGGGGAAGGCGAAGGGACAGGACTCGCTGGCGGCGCTGCCGGTCGCCCAGTAGCCGCGGCCGTCGTAGTGGCCGATGGGGGGTGGGGGGACGGCGGTGACCGGGGTGAGGACGACGTCGTGGCGCTCGAAGGTGCGCGCGAGGCGGCGGCGGAGGGCGGGCTCGGCGGCGCGCGAGGCGCGGAGAGCGGGGCCGGAGAGGAGGGTGCCGAGGCGCGCGTGGACGCGGGTGCGGGGCTCGAGGGCCTTTCGGTCGATGGCGTGGTCGCGGATCCAGTCGCGGACGCCGACGGTGCCGCGCGGCACCAGGGCGGGGGCGACGAGGCCGTAGTCGAGATCCGCTTCGACGACTTCGTGGCCGAGGGCCTCGAGGCGCCCGGCCATCGCGAAGGTGGCCGTGCGGTGCTCGTCGCAGAGGCGGTCGTGGATGCCGAAGGGGACCTTGAGGCTGATCGCGACCCGCAGCCGACCCGGGTCCCGCGCCGCGCCCGCGGCGAAGGGCTCGGCAGGCGGCGCCGGCTGGTGCAGGTCGGCGGGCACGTTGCCCGCGACCGCGTCGAGGAGGAGCGCCGCGTCCGCGGCGCTGCGCGCCAGCGGGCCAAGGACCGTCAGTCCGTGGAAGGCCTCGGGGTCGGGCCAGGTGGAGATCCGGCCGCGCTGCGGCTTCAGCCCGACGAGGCCGCACCAGGCGGCGGGGATGCGGATCGAGCCGGCGCCGTCGGAGCCGATCGCGCCCGCGACCAGGCCCGCGGCGACGGCCGCCGCCGCGCCCCCGCTGGAGCCGCCCGGCGCGTGGTCGGTGTGCCACGGGTTGCGGGTGGCGCCGAAGGTCGGGGACTCGGTGAAGTGCCACTGGCCGACCTCCGGCGCGTGGGTCTTGCCGACGACGATCGCGCCCGCGCGGCGCAGGCGGCGCACCAGCTCGGCGTCGGCGCGGGACACCTCCACCTCGCCGCCGCAGCCGAACGGCGTCGAGTGACCCGCCATGTCGACGTCGTCCTTGATCGCGATCGGCACCCCGAGGAGCGGCGCGTGCGCGCCGCCGTCACCGCCGCGCAGCCGCACGTCGGCGCGGTCGGCCTCCTCCAGCGCCGCCTCGGCGCAGACGACGCGGAAGGCGTTCAGGCGCGGCTGCGCCGCCTCGATCCGCTCCAGCGACAAGGCGACCAGCTCGCGCGAGCTGACCTTGCGCTCGGCGAGGAGGCGGGCCTGCTCGGCGAGCCCGGTGAAGGCGAGCTCCGGCGCCGAGGCGGCGTCGGGGAACGGCGGCACCGCGACGCCCAGCCCCCCGGCCACGGTCGTCGCGGTGCTCTGCCTTGCCTGCCCGGAGGTGGCCATCGGCCACGAAGATACTAGATCGTTCGAACGAACGATGAATGCGGGTACGATGCGGGCAGTGCCCTCCCGGACCAAAGGACGCGAGGCGCCGGAGGCCGAACGCCGCGGCGCCCCGACGACGACCGACTCCCCCTCCGCCCGGGAAGACGTCGACTCGCGCCGCGCCCCGGACCCGGTCGACCGCCGCCGCGCCCCGGAGACGCGCGAGCGGATCGTGCGGGCGACCCTCGCGCTGCTCGCCGCGGAGGGCACCGCGGCGCTATCGAACCGGCGGATCGCCGGCGCAGCCGCCATCTCCCTCGGGTCGCTGACCTACCATTTCCCCAGCCAGGCCTCGTTGCTGCGCGAGAGCCTCCTCCTGTATGTGACCGAGGAGGTCGAGCGGCTGGAAGCGATCGCCGCGGCGCTGCGCGAGCGCGCTCCGAGCCCGGAGGAGGTCGCCGCCGAGGTCGAGGCGCTGATCGGCCGGCCGAGCGGCGGCCCCGGCCCCCTCGCCGAGCTCGAGCTCCACCTCCAGGCGGCCCGCGACCCGGAGTTGCAGGAGGCCTCGGCCCGTTGCTTCGCCGCCTACGACGGATTCGCCGCCAGCGCCCTGCGTGCCCTCGGCGTCGTCGACCCTGCCCGCCACGCGAGCGCCTTCGTCGCCCTCATCACCGGGCTCGGGGTGCGCCGGCTGGGGACCGGGACCGCCGACGGCGAGGCGGCCACCGGCGCGCTGCTCACGCTCCTGCGCGGGGCGCTGGCATCTACTACGCATTCGTAGTAGAATGCCGCCAATGGCGGTCGAGGACCAGGCCATCCAGCGCGTCGAGGCGGTCGCCGGGCTGCCGCCGGGTCCCCGCGCGCCCGCCACCGTCAACACCGCCCGCCTGCTGCGCCGCCCGCTGGAGACGCTCCTCGCCTGGCGCCGCCGCCACGGGGACCTGATCACGGTGCGGCTGCTCACCTTCGGCCTTGGCGTCTACGTCGCCGACCCGGACGCGATCGGCAAGATGTTCAGCGGCGACCAGTCCGACCTGCGCGCCGGCGAGGCCAATGCGCCGCTGACGCCGGTCCTCGGAAGCCGCTCGGTGCTGACCTTGGACGGCCCCGAGCACCTGCGTCAGCGCCGCCTCCTTTTGCCGCCGTTCGGCGGCGCCGCCATCGCGGACTTCCGCGAGGTCGTCCGCGACGTCGCCGAGGCGGAGGTCGCCGGCTGGCGCGCGGGCGAGCGGATCGTCGTCCGGGAACGGATGCGGGCGCTGACCTTCGAGGTGATCTGCCGCGTCGTCTTCGGCGTCACCGAGCCCGGCCGGATCGAGCGCCTGCGTCAGGCACTGATGGCGGTGATCGACCGGCAGGCGCTGGTCCTCCTGCCCGGCGCCCTGCGCCGGGACTTCCCCGGGAGCCCCTGGGCCCGCTTCCGGCGGCAGTTGGCGGCGGCCGACGCGCTGCTCTACGAGGAGATCGCCCGGCGGCGCGCGCAGGCCGACCTCGAGGAGCGCACCGACATCCTCTCGCTCCTGCTCGGAGCCCGCGACGAGGACGGCGAGCCGATGTCCGACCTGGAGCTGCGCGACGAGCTGATGACGCTCCTCCTCGCCGGCCACGAGACGACCGCCACCGCGCTGGCCTTCGCCTTCGACCTCGTCTATCGCGACGCGCGGGTGCTCGCCCGGCTGCGCGAGGAGGTCGGCGAGGACCGCGACGCCTACCTCGACGCCGTCGCCACCGAGTCGCTGCGCCTGCGGCCGGTGATCGACGCGGCCGAGCGCACGCTGACCGAGCCGCGGGAGATCGGCGGCCACCTGCTGCCCGCCGGGATCCGCGTCTATCCGAGCATCGCCCTCGTGCACCTGCGCGAGGACCTCTACCCGCGCCCGTTCGAGTTCCACCCGGAGCGCTTCCTCGACGGCGACGCGCCGTCCTACGCCTGGCTCCCGTTCGGCGGCGGCATCCGGCGCTGCATCGGCGCGGCGCTGGCGCGGATGGAGATGATCGAGGTGATCCGTGCCGTCGTCGACCGGGTCGACCTGGCGCCGGAGCGCCCGCGGCCGGAACCGGTGACGATGCGCGGGATCACGCTGGTGCCCCGGCACGGCACCGTGGTCAGGGTGCGGCGCCGGGCGACTACGACCGCGTAGTAGGTTGAGGCGGTGAGCCCGGGGAAGGCAAGCGGGGGGTTCGGTCCCTTGGAGGGCGCGGTGATGGAGGCGGTCTGGGCCGCCGCCCGGCCGGTCTCGGTCCGCGAGGTGGTCGACGCGGTGAACCAGGGCCGTCGCGAGCCGCTCGCCTACACCACGGTGATGACCGCGATGAGCCGGTTGGCGGCCAAGCACCGGCTCACCCGGCGCAAGCAGGGGCGGGGCTACCTCTACGAGGCGAACGGCGCCGACGCGGCCGGGATCGCGGTCAAGGACGTGCTGCGCGACCACGGCAACGCGGCGATCGCCCATTTCGTCGAGGAGGTGCGCGGCGACCCCGCGGCGATCGCCCGCCTACGGCGGCTGCTCGAGGACGCCGATGGATAGCGCCGACCGCTGCTTCGCGTTCCTGGTCGGGACCTCCCTGGTCTTCCTCGGCTACGGCGCCTGCGGCATCGTCGCCTTCGCGCTGGCGCCGCTCGTCGCAGGCGATTCGGGCTCGAGCCCGGTCCTCGGCACCGTGGCGCTCGGCCTGCTGGTCGGCCTGGCCGGGGCCTCGGCGGCCTTCGCGGCGCGCGCCGCCTGGCGCCACCGCGCCGACAACGCCCGCCTGGCGCGCGAGGTGGAGCGGGCCGCGGTCGCGCCGGGCGCCGAGCTGCGGGAAGCAGCGCGGGAGGCAGGGCTCGAGGGCCGCGTCGTCGCGGTCGCGAGCCCCCGCCTCTTCTCCTTCGTCTTTGGCCTCTTCCGCCCCCGGGTCGCGATCGCCACCGGGATGCTCGAGCGCCTCTCGCCGGCGGAGCTGCGGGCGGCGCTGGAGCACGAGCGCTATCACGTGCGCAACCTCGACCCGCTGCGCGAGCTGGTCGGCCGGATGCTCGCCGCGGCGCTCTTCTTCGCGCCCCTGGCCGCTTCCCTGCACGCCCGTTACGCGACCGAGCGGGAGCTCGCCGCCGACCGCCGCGCCGCCGCGATCTGCGGCCGCCGCCCGCTCGCGGGCGCGCTCCTCGCCGCCCTTGAGGGCGCCGCGCCGGCGCCGCGGACGAGCGTCGGGCTCGCCGGCTCGGCCCTCCTCGCGTCGCGCCTCGCGCAGTTGGAGACGGGACGCCCGGCGCCGGGCGCGGCGCTCGGCGCGCGGGCGCTGCGCCGCTCCGCGCTCGGCCTGGCGGCGGTCGTCGCCCTCTTCCTGGCGGCCGTGTACGGCGTGGGCGGCGACGCCGCGGTGGCCCGGCTGGTCGCGAGCGAACTCGCCCCCGCGAACCTGCTCGCCGGGACGGCGGTGTGCGCGGCCCCGGTCATCTGCCTGGTCGGGGTCGCCTACGGGCGGCTCGCCTCGGATGCGCGGCGGGTGCTGCCGCCGGTCTGAGGCTCGCGCGCGGCGGGCACCTCGACGACCTCGGGGCGCAGTGGGGCCAGGGCGCCGGCGATCCGCTCGATCGTCGGCTCCGGCACGTCGAGCTCGCCCAGCGCGCCGGCGAGGTGGGTGACGACGCGGTCGAAAGCGGCGTCGGTGATCTTCATCCCCGCGTGGGCCTCGGCGAGGGGGCGACCGCCGTAGGCCTGCGGACCGCCGAGCGCGGTCGAGATGAACGAGCGCTGGTGCCCCTTCAGCTTTTCCCGGTCGACGCCCTCGAAGTAGGGGGAGAGGTCGGGGTCGGCCCAGACCCGCTCGTAGAAGAGTCGACCGCCGCGGTGACCGCGGGCGCGCCGCCGATTTCCTCGTAGATGCTCTGGGACATTCGAACCTCCGTGGACGCGCCCCGCGGGCGGTGGGTCGGGTGACCCCGACCAAGCTAGGCGCGGTGGATTTCGACGCGTGGACGAGAAGGTGAACAGCTTGTGAACGGAGTCCGGCACCGCCCTGGACCGCAGCGCGCCTGAAGACCGCGGGGGCCCCGCCGGGGCGCCGCGTATGGTGACGGGAGATGTCGAAGCTCCTCGTCCGCTGGGTCTGCAACGTCATCGCCCTGTTCGTCGCCGCCTGGATCCTCTCCGGCGTCAGCTACGGCGACCAGTGGTGGACGCTGTTCATCGCCGCGGCCGTGTTCACGCTCGTCAACGCCTGGGTGAAGCCGGTGCTGGCGGTGTTGTCGATCCCCTTCATCGTGGTGACCCTGGGGCTCTTCTACTTCCTCATCAACGTCCTGATGCTCTACCTGACCGACTGGATCGTCCCCGACTTCGAGATCAGGACCTTCTGGTGGGGCGTGCTGGCCGCGATCATCGTCAGCATCGTGAACGGGCTGCTGAACCTGGTGCTGCCCGACGACGACGACAGGCGGTAGCGCGCCCCCCTCCGCTGTTCCTTATGGACCCCAGGGCACCATAAGGAACAGCGGAACGCGGCTTAGGGCCTATCCCTATAGGCCCGCCGCAAGCCTCGCCGCGTGCGCCTTCTTGAACGCGATCAGTCCACTCGCGAGCTGCAGCAGGGCCAGGTGGTTCTCCTCCTTCTTGGACCAGCGGACGAGGATGCCGCGGTTACGG
>DASZUW010000294.1:0-3989 GCA_035547475.1 Solirubrobacterales bacterium | reverse complement strand
GGACCCCCATGAGGCGCCCAGGACGCGCCTGCGGCGTCCCGAAGTGGTGTGGACGGCCCCCGCCCCCGCCCCTAATACCCCACCCGCTCCAGATAGAGCCCATGCGCCGGCGCGGTCTCGCCGCCCTCGCTCCTCGGCGCGCCCTCCAGGAGCGCTCCGAACCCCTCCACCGTCCGCCGTGAGCTCGCGACTTCGAGCATCGTCCCCACGAGGGCGCGCACCATGTTGCGCATGAAGGCGTCGGCGGTGATGCGGAAGGCGAGGAGATGGCCGGCGGCCCAGGGGCTCGGTTCCTCGCGCCAGCTCGCCGCGAAGACGTCGCGCTCGAAGCGGACGTGGTCGGTCTGGGTCGGGGTGAAGGCGGTGAAGTCGTGGGTGCCGAGGAGGGCGGCGGCGCAGGCGTCGAGGGCGTGGCGGTCGACCGGGTGGGGCCACCAGAGGGCGCGGCCGCGCTCGAACGGGCTCGGCGCGCGGGTCCGCGCCACGCGGTAGAGGTAGGAGCGGGAGCGGGCGTCGCGGCGGGCATCGAAGCCGTCGGCGACCGGTTCTGCCCGCCGGACGGCGACGTCCGCGGGCGTCACGCCGTTCAGGTTGCGGGCGAGGTCCGGCGGGAGCGTCGCGGTGGTCTGAAAGCTCGCCACCTGTCCCAGGGCGTGCACGCCGGCGTCGGTGCGACCGGCGACGGTCAGCCGGATCTCCTCCCGCAGCACCCGGGCCAGCGCGGCCTCCAGCACCCCCTGCACGGTCCGCAGGCCCGGCTGGCGCGCCCAGCCGCGGAACGCCGCGCCGTCGTATTCGATGTCGAGGCGGACGGTCGTCACCGGCGGCAGTATCGCGGACGCCCGGGCCGCGCCGGGCGCCGTCGCCGCGGCACCTAGAATCGAAACCATGCGCGTCCTCCTCACCAACGACGACGGGATCGGCGCCCCCGGGCTACAGAGCCTGCGCCGCGCGCTGGTGGCGCTGGACGGCATCGAGGTCGTCACGATCGCCCCCGACTCCAACCGCAGCGCGACCGCCCGCAGCATCACCACGCGCTCGCCGCTCGCGGTCGAGGAGATCACCTTCGAAGACGGCAACGTCGGCTATGCGACCGACGGCACGCCGGTCGACTGCGTGCGGTTCGCGGAGCTCGGCCTCGGCGGCCCGCGACCCGACCTGATCGTCTCCGGCATCAACCACGGTGCCAACCTCGGCGACGACATCACCTACTCGGGCACGGTCGCGGCGGCGCTCGAGGGGATCGTCCTCGGCATCCCGGCCTTCGCCTTCTCCCAGCAGGCGACCGGCAACGGCATGGCCTACGGGGGCGCCCGGTTCGAGTTCGACTTCTCGGCCGCCTTCGCCGCCCGCCTTGTCGGCCGGGTGCGCGCCCACGAGATGCCCGCGGCGACGCTGATCAACGTCAACTTCCCCGGCGTCGAGGTGACCGGCGTCGAGGTGACGAAGCTCGGCAAACGGATCTACAACGACGAGCTGCGGCTGCTCGACGAGGTCGACGAGAGCGGGCGCAAGCGCTACGAGATCTACGGCTGGAAGCCGGGCTACGAGGAGGCCGAGGGGACCGACCTCTCCGCCGTCGCGGCGGGGCGGGTCGCGGTGACGCCGATCCACTTCGACCTCACCGAGCACGGCGAGCTGGAGCGCCTGCGCGGCTGGGGACTGGAGGAGCTGCTCGACACCTCCGCGCCGACCGTATGAGCGCCGAGGTCCCGGCCGACGCCGCGGCGCGCGCCGCCGAGCTGCGCGCCGAGCTCGACCGCCACAACCGCCTCTACTACATCCTCGACGAACCGGAAGTCGGCGACGACGTCTACGACGAGCTGCTGAACGAGCTGCGCGACCTCGAGCGCGAGTTCCCGTCGCTGCGCACGCCGGACTCGCCGACGCAGCGGGTCGGCGCGCCGCCGCTCGACCGCTTCGAGCCGGTCACCCACCACGAGCAGATGCTCTCCCTCGCCAACGCCCGCGACGAGGAGGAGCTGCGCGCCTGGGAGACCCGGCTCGCGAACTACCTCAAACGCCTCGACATCACCGCGTCACAGTTCAGCTACACGACCGAGCCGAAGATCGACGGGCTCGCAATCACGCTCACCTACGAGAACGGCGTCCTGGTCCGTGGCGCGACCCGCGGCGACGGGCGGACCGGGGAGGACGTGACGCAGAACCTGCGCACGATCGGCTCTGTCCCGCTGCGGATCCCCGACGGGCCGGAGCTGATCGAAGTGCGCGGCGAGGCCTACCTGCCGATCGCCGCCTTCAAAGCGCTGAACGAGCGGCGCGCCGAACGCGAGGAACCGACCTTCGCCAACCCGCGCAACTCGGCGGCGGGCTCGATCCGCCAGTTGGACCCGAAGCTGGCCGCCGAACGGCCGCTCTCCACCTGGATCTACGGGATCGGCGCGGTCAAAGGGCTCGACCTGCCGACCCACATGGACGAGGTCGAATGGCTGCGGGAGCAGGGCTTCAAGGTCAACCCGGACACCGCGCACCACCGCGGCGTCGAGGAGGTCGTGCGGCGCTGCCACTGGTGGGAGGAGCGGCGCAAGGAGCTCGACTACGAGATCGACGGGGTCGTCGTGAAGGTCGACGAGAAGGCGCTCTGGCGCGAGCTCGGGGTGGTCGGGCGCGAGCCGCGCTGGGCGATCGCCTGGAAGTTCCCGCCGACGACGGCGACGACGATCATGCACCGGGTCGTCTGGAACGTGGGGAGGACGGGGCACCTGGTGCCGTTCGCGATGCTCGAGCCGGTGCACGTCGGCGGCGTTACGGTCTCGACCGCGACCCTCCACAACGAGGAGGATCTCGCGCGCAAGGACGTCCGCGACGGCGACGAAGTCGTCGTGATGCGCGCGGGAGACGTGATTCCCCAGGTCGTTTCGCCGAAACTGCCGCGCAAGAACCCGCGGGCGCGCAAGCCGAAGCCGCCGAAGCGGTGCCCGGCCTGCGACACGCCGACGGAAAAGCGGGAGGGGTCGGTCTGGACGATCTGCCCGAACCGCACCGGCTGCCCGGGGCAGGCGTGGCAGCACGTCAAACACTTCGTCTCCAAAGGCGCAATGGACATCGAGGGACTGGGGGAAAAGCAGGCCTCGGTCTTCCTCGAGCAGGGCCTGATCGAGGACGTCGCCGACATCTACGACCTCACCGAGGAGCGCCTGGTGGAGCTGGAGCGCTTCGGCGAGACCTCGGCGCGCAACCTCGTCGCCGCGATCGACGCCTCCCGCGCCCGCCCGTTCAAACGCGTCCTCTACGCGCTCGGGCTCCCCGGCGTCGGCTACGTCACCGCGGAGGCACTCGCCGACCACTTCGGCTCGATCGACGAGCTCCACGAGGCCGATCCGGAGGCGATCGAGGAGGTCGAGGGCGTGGGCCCGATCATGGCCGAGCAGATCGCCGAGAACCTCGGCGACGACGCCACCTGGGCCCTGGTCGAGAAGCTGCGCCAGAAGGGCCTCCGCCTCGAGGCCGACCCCTCCGAACAGCGTGCCGCCGGCGGCCCGCTGGAAGGCAAGACCGTGGTCCTCACCGGCACGCTCCCCGACCTCACCCGCGAGGAGGCCGCGACCCTGGTCAAGAACGCCGGCGGCAAAGTCGTGAACTCCGTCTCCAAGAAAACCGACTTCGTCGTCGCCGGCGAGAGCCCCGGCTCAAAGCTCACCAAAGCCCAGAGCCTTGGTACCACGATCCTCGACGAAGACGGCCTGCGCGCGATCTTGGCCGGCGAGGCATCGGCGACCGACGAGGCGCCCGAGGGCGACGTCGCCGCTCCGTAGGGCGGGCGGGGGCGCGCCAAGGAACGGCCGAGGGACGCGGCCCGGGAGAGGGACGGCCGAGGGCCGCGGCCCTCTCGGCCACGACCCGGGTCGGCTGTGGCCGTGGCCGAGAGGGCCGGGTGTTCGGGGAGAGGGTGAGGCGACCGAGGTGAGCCGTCGTCACCAAGACGTCGGAATCTCCACGCTTCTTCCCGTCTTCCTCATGCCTTCCCA
>DASZUW010000293.1:0-11001 GCA_035547475.1 Solirubrobacterales bacterium | reverse complement strand
CTACTCAGGCCGCGAGGGCGGAGATGTTGAGGCGGACGTAGCGGAGGCTGAACGGGTCGCCGACCGCCGCTTCCACCTCGTCGAGGAGCTGCTCGTGGAGCCCGGGCGGCAGCGAGTCCACCTGCGGCTTGAGGATCAGCGTGCGCATGAACTCGCGCGGGTCGGGCGGGACGACCTCCCACGGCTCGAGCCATGCCTTGACGTCGGTGAAGCCGGCGGCGCGCAGGCGCTCCTCGGTTTCCTCGGCGTCGGCGTAGAACCAGGGTTCCTCGAAGCCCACCGCGTCCAGGTGCGCCGCGTACGGCTCCCGGGCGACGACCTCGCGCGAGACCCGGCGGAACTCGTCGATGTTGCCCTTGCCGCCGCACTGCGCCTCGAGGCGCCCGCCCTCCTTCAGCGCCGCCCGCAGGCGGGCGAAGAGGGCATCGTGGTCGGTGATCCAGTGGAAGACGGCGCTGGAGACGATCGCGTCCACCGGCTCGGCCGGCTCCAGGGCGGTGAGGTCGCAGACGAACGAGGTGTCGGTCGGCCGCAGCACCTCCCCCACCTTCTCGACCATCGCCGCCGAGCCGTCGACGGCGACGACCTTGCCCGCGGGCAGGCGCTCGACCAGCATCCGGGTGACCCGGCCGGTGCCGCAGCCGGCGTCCAGCACGGTCTCGTCGCCGGCGAGCGGCAGGCGCTCCATCAGCGCCGCCGCCCACTCCTCATGCGGGACCGAGACCCGCTGGTAGCCGGTCGCGTCCCATTCGCCGACGGGCGCCATCAGATCGCCGTCGTGACCGGGCCGATCGCGCGGCCGGAGCGCTCGTATACGTCGATCGCGGCGACGTTCTGCAGCGTGATGCCGATGTCGTCGAGGCCGTTCAGCAGGCGGTGCTTGACGTCCGGGTGCACCTCGAACGGGAAGACGCCGGTGTCACCGCAGTCGATCGTCTCGTCGTCGACGTCGATCCGCGCCTCGCCGGCGGCGGCGATCGCCTTGCAGTGCTCCTCGTCGACGATCGCCGGCAGCAGGCCGATCTTCGTGCAGTTGGAGTAGAAGATGTCGGCGAAGGAGGGCGCCACGATCGCCTCGAAGCCGAAGTCCTCCAGCGCCCAGGGGGCGTGCTCGCGCGAGGAGCCGCAGCCGAAGTTGCGCCCGGTCACGAGGATCGGGTTCGGCTCCAGCTCGATCTCGCCGTCGCGGATCCAGTCGTAGAAGAGGAACTGGCCGAAGCCGGTCCGCTCCACCCGCTTCAGGAACTGCTTGGGGATGATCTGGTCGGTGTCGACGTCGTTGCGGTCGAGCACCGACACCTTGCCCTCGATCACGTCGATGGGTCGCATTCTCGAGCTCCAATCTCTGATGTCGACGAAGTGGCCCGCGACGGCGGCGGCGGCCGCCATCCGCGGGCTGACCAGGTGGGTGCGCCCGCCCTTGCCCTGGCGGCCCTCGAAGTTGCGGTTCGAGGTCGAGGCGCAGCGCTCCCCTTCGTCGAGGATGTCGGGGTTCATGCCGAGGCACATCGAGCAGCCCGCCTCGCGCCATTCGAAGCCGGCGCCGCGGAAGACGTCGTCGAGGCCCTCTTCCTCGGCGGCCTTCTTCACCTGCTGGGAGCCGGGGACGACCATCGCCCGGACCGAGCCGGCGACCTTGCGGCCGTCGACGATCTCGGCGGCCTCGCGCAGGTCCTCGATGCGGCTGTTGGTGCAGGAGCCGATGAAGACCCGTTCCGGGGCGATCTCGGTCATCGGCGTGTTCGCCGTCAGGCCCATGTAGGCGAGGGCGCGTTCGGCCGCTTCGCGGTCGGCCGGGCTCTCCATCTGGGCCGGGTCGGGGACGTTCTCGGTGACCTGGACGACCATGCCCGGGTTCGTGCCCCAGGTGACCATAGGCGAGATCGCGGCGGCGTCGACGTCGACCTCCTGGTCGAAGCTCGCGCCGTCCTCGGTCGGCAACTCCTTCCAGCGGGCGACGGCGGCGTCGAAGTCGTCCGGCGCGCCCGGTTTGCCGCGGACGAAGTCGAAGGTGGTCTCGTCCGGCGCGATCATCCCCGCCCGGCCGCCGCCCTCGATCGTCATGTTGCAGATCGTCATCCGGCCGGGCATCGAGAGCGCCTCGATCGCGGGGCCCGCGTACTCGACCGCGAACCCGGTCATGCCACCGGTGCCGAGCTTGCCGATCGTCGCCAGGATCAGGTCCTTGGGCGTGACGCCCGCGCCGAGCTCGCCCGCGTAGTTGATCCGCATCGTGCGCGGGCGCTTCTGCACCAGGCACTGGGTAGCGAGGACGTGCTCGACCTCGGAGGTGCCGATGCCGAACGCCAGCGAGCCGAAGGCGCCGTGCGTGGAGGTGTGGCTGTCGCCGCAGACGATCGTCATGCCCGGTTGGGTGACGCCCAGCTCGGGGCCGATCACGTGGACGATGCCCTGGCGGTCGGAGCCGAGGCTGTAGAGCTTCAGGCCGAACTCCTCGCAGTTGCGCTCCAGCGTTTCGACCTGGACGCGGGAGAGCTCGTCGGCGATCAGCCGCGCCGCCATCGTGCCGTCGGTCGGCGTGTTGTGGTCGGCCGTCGCCAGCGTCTTGTCGGGCCGGCGGACCTTGCGGCCGGCCAGCCGGAGGCCGTCGAAGGCCTGCGGCGAGGTCACCTCGTGGACCAGGTGCAGGTCGATGTAGATCAGCCCCTCGCTGACCTCGTGCGCCTCCCAGATCTTCTCGAACATGTTCTTCGGCACTAGCTCCTCCTCAGTCCGGCGGCTATCACCGCGATGAAGCGGGTCGGGTCGGTTCCTTCGTTCTCGAAGTGGTGCGGGAGATCGGCGTCGAAGGTGACGCTGTCGCCCTCCTGAAGCTCGTGGCGCTCGCCCTCGATCACCAGCGCCAGCTCGCCCGCCAGGACGACCGCGGTCTCGCGGCTCCCCGGCTCGTGCATCGGCGGGTCGGCGGCGCCGCCCGTGGTGGCGCCGGGGTCGAGGACGTGCAACGACACGTCGGCGCGCTGCCCGGGCAGCGGCGGGGTCAGCTCCTCGATCCGGTGCCCCCCGCGCCGGCTCTGGCGGCGCCCGGTGGCGCGCGAGATCGCGACGTGGCGGCCCTCGTCGAGGCGCAGCAGCTGGGACAGGGTCAGCTCGAGGCCCGCGGCGATCTTCGCCGCGACCGCCAGCGTCGGCGAGGTCTCGCCGCGCTCGACCTGGGACAGCATCTGCGCGGAGACGCCGGTGCGGTCCGCCAGGTCGCGCAGGGACAGCGACATCGCCTCCCGCAGCGCGCGGATCCGCGGGCCTACCGCGGGCGGAGATGGCGGGGCTACCGTTGCCACGGTGCGTACGCTATCACGGACGCTTGTAAGTCGCCAGCCAGCTCTGCCGGTTCGCCCCGCACCTGGTCTTCGGTGATGCGCAACACCCGGTATCCGGCCGCCCCGAGGCGGCGGTCGCGCTTGCGGTCCTTGCGGAACGCTCGCTTCGTGCCGTGGGACTTCCAGCCGTCGAGCTCCACGACGAGGAGGGCCTCGGGCCAGAAGCAGTCGACCTCGTAGCGGTCGTCCCCGACGCTGAGCTGGGCGTTCAGGCGCGGGCGCGGGATCGAATGGGCATCGAGGAAGGGGAGGAACAGTTCCTCCAGGGGGCTGCGGAGGCGGCCGCCGGGATCGTCGCGGACCCGCTCGAGGGCCGCGCGGGTCGCGTGCCTGCCGGGGTGCTTCGGGTGGCGCGCGAGGAGCGTCGGCAGCGAGACGCGGCCGTAGATCCCGAGGTATTCGACCTCGCGGAGCGCCGCCTCGGCCGCCGCCTCGCCCTTTTCCCCGGCGAGGTCGAGGATCGCGCGCGAGGTCGCGGTGACCGGGATCCCGTCGACGACCTCGCGCTCGTCCTCGGGGAGCACCGAGAAGTGGCGGCGGATGGCCCGCGCGGAGCGCGACTTCCTCGGCACGGTGACGTGGATCTCCCCGGTCCCCGATCCCCAGATCCCCCAGAGCGCCGTCGCCGACCGATGGCTCAGCACCGCCCCGTCCCCGCACGCGAGCACGGCGGCCATCCACCGTCCCCGCAGCGTGATCGCCGTGTGCCCCACCGCGTTGACGCCCCGATGGATGGCGTGGAGTCGCCCCGCCCGGACCCGGCGCTTCACCGCGTCGCCATCCACGCCGATCGACAGCAACTGCCCCCGTCCCACGACACCGTGCTGCCGCTTCGCAAGCTCCGCCACCCTCCGATCCCGGACCATCTGCAATTTGGGGCGTATAGCGCCCCCTGGTGCAGACGGTCCGGACATGGGACGGACCCTTGCACCGAAATGCGCGCGTGTGGTGCGCGGATCTCGGCGATTCGCCAGCGCCTTTGTTACGGACCCGTGCGCTCGACGGCGGCTTCGGCGGTGGCGGCCTCGGCCTCGCGGGTCGCGGCGCCTTCGAGGCTGTTGGACAGGGCTCGCAGGTAGGCGCGGGCGCTCGCCTCGATGATGTCGGTGGCGACGCCGGAGCCGGACGCCAGGACGCCGTCGGTGCGGAGCTGGACGGTCACCTCGCCCAGCGCGTCCTCTCCCCCGGTCACCGCCTCGACCGTGTACTTGACCATCTCCGACTCGGTGTCGACGGCCTTCTGGATGGCGCGGAAGACGGCGTCGATCGGGCCGTCGCCGGTGCTCTCGCCGACCGCCTCCTCGCCCGAGGGCAGGGTGACGCCGATCCGCGCGAGCGGCTCCTTGTCGCTGGCCGCGGTCACTTCGAAGGAGGCCAGCTCATGGGCGTCGGCACGGTCGCGCATCTCGTCGGAGACGATCGCCTCCAGGTCCAGGGCCGTCACCTGCTTCTTGCGGTCGGCGACCTCCTTGAAGGCCTTGAAGGCGGAGTTCAGCGCGCCGCCCTCGACCTTGTAGCCCAACTGTTCCAGCGCGTCTTTCAGCGCGTGGCGGCCGGAGTGCTTGCCGAGCACGATCGAGTTGGAGTCGAAGCCGACTTCCGTCGCGTCCATGATCTCGAAGGTCGTGCGCTCCTTCAGCACCCCGTCCTGGTGGATGCCGGACTCGTGGGCGAAGGCGTTGCGTCCCACGATCGCCTTGTTCGGCTGCACCGGGTACCCGGTCAGGCGGCTGACCAGGCGGCTGGTGCGGGCGATCTCGCGGCTGTTGATACCGGTGGTGAAGCCGTGGGCGTCCTCGCGGACCTGGAACAGCATCGCGATCTCCTCCAGGGAGCAGTTGCCGGCCCGCTCGCCCAGCCCGTTGATCGCGCACTCGACCTGCCGGCAGCCGGCGATCACCCCGGCGTAGGAGTTGGCGACCGCCAGCCCCAGGTCGTCGTGGCAGTGGACCGAGGTGGTGACCTTGCGCAGGTCCGGGACCAGCTCGTAGAAGGTCCGCCACATCGCCGCGTACTCCTCCGGCGTCGCGTAGCCGACGGTGTCGGGGACGTTGATCGTCGTCGCGCCCGCGTCGATCGCGATCTGCAGCACCTCGGCGGTGAACTCGAAGTCCGAGCGGCTCGCGTCCATCGGCGAGAACTCGACGTCCTCGCAGTAGGCCTTGGCCATCGTCACCGCCGCCTTCGCCTGGCCCTTGACGTCCTCGCGGTCGGTGTTCATCTGGTGCTTGATGTGGATGTCGGAGGTCGAGATGAAGGTGTGGATGCGCGGCCGCGCGGCGTCCTTGACCGCTCCCCAGGCGGCGTCGATGTCGGCTTTGTGGGTGCGGGCCAGCCCGCAGATGACCGGGCCCTCGACCTTGCGGGCGATCGCCTGGACGGCCTCGAAGTCGCCCGGCGAGGCGATCGGGAAGCCGGCCTCGATGACGTCGACGCCCAGGCGGGCGAGCTGCTGGGCGATCTCCACCTTCTCGGCGGCGTTCAGCGAGATGCCGGGCGACTGCTCGCCGTCGCGCAGCGTGGTGTCGAAGATCTGGACGCGGTTGGCGTCGGATGATGCGTTGGTGTCGGTGCTCTGCGGTCCCATCGGACCTCTCCTTCTCTCTCAGTCTTGAATGGCCCTTTGTCTCTCGCGGCTATCGCGCCGCCCAGCGCTATTCCCCCCGAGGGGGGAGGAGAAGGAGAAGCGCGAGGTTGTCCAGCGGAAAGGCCATTTCCACGAGGCAGGGTAGCGCACCGGCGGGCGCGCGAGGTGAAGCCCGCGGGGACGCCGGGCTACGGTCGCAGGACGTTGCGCCCGGGACCGCCGACCAGCCGATCTTCGCCGGGGCCGCCGGTCAGGCTGTCGTCGCCCGCGCCGCCGATCAGGAGGTCGTTGCCGCCGCGCCCGTTCAGCTCGTCGTCGCCGGGGCCGCCGATCAGCTTGTCGTTGCCGTCGCCGCCGGTCAGCACGTCGTCGCCTTCGCCGCCGCGGATCGTCGCCGGGACCGGCACGGTGCGGCCGAGCGTGACCGTGTCGTCGCCGGCGCCGGTGTTGACTTCGAAGCCCGCGATCGCGATCGCTTCGCAGGAGAGCGCTTCCGCCCGCCGGTCGGGGTGGGTGCAGACGGTGCCCCCGACTTCCAGCGGCGTCGCCGATTCGATCGCGTACGAGCGGCCGTCGGCGGAGAGCTCGATCGCGATCCGGTCGTCGCCGGGGCTGCCCGCGAGGACGAGGTTGACCGAGCCTTCCGTGGCGGCGGAGCCCCGTTCCGCGCCGGTCGCGGCGGCGGCCGTCGCGGCGAGCGATGCCGCCCCGATGGCGAGGACGAGAAGAAGGAGGGCGAGGCGCTTCATCGCTCCCCGTAACAATCCTGTGACGGCGACGTTGCGGTCAGAGGTCGACCGAGCGTCCCACCGAGAAGCCGTCGAGGGCGAGGATCTTCTGGAGCGCGTCCGGGCGGACCGCCGCGTCGGTGGTCAGGGCCATCACCGCGTCGCCCCCGCCCCCGTGCTCGGCGCCCACCGCGGCGGAGACGATGTTCACGTCCTCCTCGCCGAAGGCGGTCCCGACCCGGCCGATCATCCCCGGCTGATCGGCATAACGGAAGACGGTGATGTGCTCGGCGAACGGCAGGTAGAAGCTCTCGCCCCAGGCCGAGACGAGGTAGGGCTCGTTGCGGGGACCGACCCCGGTCCCGGCGACCTCGACCTCCGCGTCGCCCGAGCCGAGGCGCACGGTGACGAGCTCGGTGAAGTCCTCGGAGCCCGAGTCCTTGGTCTCGGTCAGCTCGATCCCCCGCTCCTCGGCCATCTGGGGGGCGTTGACGAGGTTGACCGGCGTCTCGGTGTTGCCGGAGAGGATGCCGACGAGCACCGCGATCCCGAGCAGCCGCGTGTCGAAGGAGGCGAGTCTGCCGCGGAACTCGACCCCGACCCGGTCGACCGAGCCGTCCCCCAACCCCTGCGCGAGCCGCCCCAGTTTTTCGCAGAGCGGCACGAACGGCGCCAGGGCCTCCATCTCCTCCGGGCGCACGGCGGCGATGTTGACCGCGTTGGTGACGACGCCGCCGGTGAGCGCCTCGGTCACCTGCTCGGCGGTGACGACGCCGGCGCGGTCCTGCGCCTCGGCGGTCGAGGCGCCGAGGTGCGGGGTGACGACGACGTCGCCGCGGGCGAAGATCGGGTGCTCGGTGAAGGGCTCGTCGGGGAAGACGTCGAGCGCCGCGCCCGCGAGCTTGCCGGACTCGAGCCCGGCGAGGAGGTCGTCGAGCACGACCAGCTCGCCGCGCGCGCAGTTGACGACGCGGGCGCCGTCCTTCATCGCCGCGATCGCCGCGGCGTCGATCAGCCCTTCGGTCTCCGGCGTGCGCGGCGTGTGCAGGGTGACCAGGTCGGCGCGCCCGAGCAGGTCGGTCAGCTCCTCGCACCCTTCGACGCCGAGCTCGCGGAAGCGATCGGCGGAGACGAACTTGTCGTAGGCGACGACCTCCATCTCGAAGCTCTGGGCGCGCTTGGCGACCAGCTGGCCGATGCGGCCGAAGCCGATCACGCCGAGCGTCTTGCCGTAGAGCTCGGCGCCTTTGAACTTGGAGCGGTCCCAGCGCCCGGCGACCAGCGAGGCGTGCGCCTGCGGCACGTTGCGGAACAGCGCCAGGGCCAGCGCCAGCGTGTGCTCGGCGGCGGCGACCGAGTTCGACTCGGGCGCGTTGGCGACGATGATCCCGCGCCGGGTCGCCGCCGGGATGTCGACGTTGTCGACGCCGGTGCCGGCGCGGCCGATCACCTTCAGGTTCGTGGCGAGGTCGATCAGCTCCGGCGTCATCTTGGTGGCGCTGCGGATCAGGATCGCGTCGTACTCCGGCAGCTTGGCGCGGAATTCGTCCTCGGACATGTCGAGCCCGAGGTCGACTTCGAAGCGCGACCGCAACAGGTCGACGCCGGTGTCGGCGATCTTCTCCTTGACCAGGACCTTCAGCGGGCGCGTGACCCTAGCTCGCGACGCGGACGCCGTCGGCGTTCTCGACGACCCAGTCGATGCACCGGGTCAGCGCCTCGACGTCGTCCGGCTCGACCGCCGGGAACATGCCGATGCGCAGCTGGTTGCGGCCGAGCTTGCGGTAGGGCTCGGTGTCGACGATGCCGTTGGCGCGCAGGACCCTGGCGACCGCCGCCGCGTCGACCTCGTCGTCGAAGTCGATCGTGCCGACGACCAGCGAGCGCTTCGCCGGGTCGGCGACGAACGGGCGCGCGAACTCGCTCGCCTCCGCCCAGGCGTAGAGGCGGCCGGAGGAGTCGCCGGTGCGCGACACGCACCAGTCGAGGCCGCCCTGGCCGAGCATCCACTGGATCTGGTCGTCGAGGAGGATCAGCGTCGCGAGCGCGGGCGTGTTGTAGGTCTGCTGCTTGCGCGAGTTGTCGAGGGCGACGGCGAGCGAGAGGAATTCCGGCTGCCAGCGGCCGCCGGCGCCGTCGAGCTCCTCGATGCGGGCGATCGCGGCGGGGCTAAGCGCGGCGAGCCAGAGGCCGCCATCGGAGGCGAAGCCCTTCTGCGGGGCGAAGTAGTAGACGTCGGCCTGCGCGGCGTCGAGCGGCAGCCCGGCGGCGCCCGAGGTGGCGTCGATCGCGACCAGGGCGTCGCCCGCGTCGGCGGGGCGCTCGACTCCGACCATGACGCCGGTGGAGGTCTCGTTGTGGGCCCAGCCGATCAGGTCGGCGGCGGCGTCGCCGCGCGGCGCGGGCGCGTCCCCGGGCTCCGCCGAGACGAGGATCGGGTCGCCGAGGAACGGCGCGACCTTTGCCGCCTTGGCGAACTTCTGCGAGAACTCGCCGTAGGTGAGGTGCAGGGAGCGCTCGCGGATCAGCCAGGCGCAGGCCGACTCCCAGAACGCCGTGGTGCCGCCGTTGCCGAGCGCGACCTCGTAGCCGTCGGGCAGGGCGAAGAGCTCCGCCAGTCCCTCGCGCACCCGCCGCACCAGGTCGCGGACCGGCGCCTGCCGGTGCGAGGTGCCCATCAGGCGCGACTGCTCGGCCAGCTTGGCAAGCGCCTGCGGGCGCACCTTGGAGGGTCCGCAGCCGAAACGCCCGTCCGCGGGCTTGAGATCCGACGGGATCGGGACGATGGTGTCAGTAGTCGCCATGGGGCGACAGGTTATTGACCCAAGCCAATTGCCAGGTTTTCGACCCCGAGATATTTAGGGAGAGACATGTACCCAGTCACCTATGAAGCCGACTTTCAGTCGGAGCAGAACCGGGCGACGACGTTCTTCCGGATCATCCTCGCGATCCCGTGGATCATCGTCGCCCTCGTCTACTACATCGTCGCCGCCTTCACCCACCTGTTCGCCTGGGTGGCGGTCGTGATCCTCGGCCGCTATCCCGAAGGCCTCTACAACCTGAACGCGGGCTTCGTGCGCTATTTCGTCCGCGTCTCCGCCTGGGTGTACCTGCAGACCGACGAGTGGCCGCCGTTCGGCATCGGCGACGACCCGGCCTACCCGATCCGGGTCGAGGTCGCCCCGCGGGCGGCGAAGCAGAGCAGGCTCAAGGCGTTCTTCCGGATCATCCTGGCGCTGCCGATGCTGCTCGTCTCCTACGCGGTCGGTTACGTGCACCAGTGGGTCGCGATCATCGCGTGGCTGACGATCGTCTTCCGCGGCTACCTGCCGGAGCAGCTGAACACCGCGATGACGTTCTGCAACAGCTTCTACGCCCGCGTCTACGGCTACCTGGCGCTGCTCACCGACGACTACCCGCCGATCGGCATCGAGAAAGGCAAGGGCAGCGCCGCGGCGGTCGCCGCGCCGCCCGCGCCCGGCGACGTGCCCCCGGCGGCCCCGGCGGTATGAGCGAGGAGGGTTACGAGAAGGTCGAGCGGGGCGACGGCTGGTCCGTCGCCCACCTCGACGATCTCGGCGCCGGGCCGGGCTTCCGCAAGATCCGCCCGGCGCTCGGGGTCACGGCGTTCGGCGTGAACGCGATCGTCCTGCCGCCCGCCTACGCCACCAACCTCCATTTCCACGAGGAGCAGGAGGAGCTCTACTTCGTCCACTCCGGGCGGATCGCGATCGAGTTCGGCGATGGCTCCAGGCGGGAGCTGGCGCCGGGCGGGCTCGCCTGGGTCGACGCCCACACGCACCGCCGCCTGCGGAACCTCAGCGATTCCGAGGAGGCGGTGTACGTGTGCGTGGGCGGCAAGGACGGTTACGTCGGCCGCGACGGGAAGCTAGCGCCGGGGGAGACGCACCGGCATTAGAACTCCTGGTCGATCCAGGGCATCATGTCGCGCAGCTCTTTGCCGACCTTCTCGATTTCGTGGTCGGCGCCCGCCTTGCGCAGTTCGTCGAATTTCTCGCCCCCGGACTCGTTCTCGGCGATGAACTCCTTGGCGAACTCGCCGGACTGGATCTCGCCGAGGATCTCCTTCATCGCCGCGCGCGATGGCTCGGCGATGACCCGCTTGCCGCGGGTCAGGTCGCCGTACTCGGCGGTGTTGGAGATCGAGTACTCCATCCCGCGGATCCCCTTCTCGTACATCAGGTCGGCGATCAGCTTCAGCTCGTGGAGGCACTCGAAGTAGGCGAGGCGCGGGTCGTAGCCGGCCTCGACCAGGGTCTCGAAGCCCGCCTTGACGAGCTCCGAGGCGCCGCCGCAGAGGACCGCCTGCTCGCCGAAGAGGTCG
>DASZUW010000292.1:0-3003 GCA_035547475.1 Solirubrobacterales bacterium | reverse complement strand
CCCGAGCCCCCGCCCCGGGCGCCAGCTTCCCGGCGTCCCGGACCCCCGCCCCGGGCGCCAGCTTCCCCGCGCCCCGAACCCCCGCCCCGGGGCGACAGCTTCCCAGCCCCCGAACCGCCGCCCCGACCCCCAGCCCCCCGCACGCCCGCGAGCCGCCAACCGCCGCCCGCCCTCAGACCCTTGCGGCCCCCGCCCCCAGCTCCGCCGCCTCGGCCAGCAGCTCCACCGACCGCAGGCGGTTGTCGACCGAGTCGGCGTAGTGGACCGTGATCAGCTCTTGGACGCCGGTCTTGCGCTGGAAATCGGCCAGGTAGGCGGCCGCTTCGGCGCCGGTGCCGACGGCCGAGTAGGTGAGCATCTCGTCGACCGCGCGGGCGCGGGGGGAGGCGAGGATCTGGTCGACTTCCTCCTCGGTGAGCTTGCTGCCGCCCGGCGTCTTGAAGAGGGATTTGACCCGGATGCGCCGGGTGACGTCGAGCTGGCGGTCCGCCTCGGCCCGCTCGTCGGCGGCGATCACGCCGACCCCCGCCATCGCGTAGGGCTCGGCTAGCTGCTCGGAGGGCTTGAAGTTCTGCCGGTAGACGTCGAGCGCGTCGAAGAGGGCGTGGGGGGCGAAGTGGGAGGCGAAGGCGTAGGGGAGTCCCAGAACGGCGGCGAGTTGGGCGCCGAAGAGGGAGGAGCCGAGGATGTAGAGGGGGACGTGGGTGCCCTTGCCGGGGATCGCGACGACGCCGGAGATCGGACTGTTGTCGGAGAGGAGGCCCTGCAACTCCTGCACGTCCTGGGGGAACCGTTCGCTGGAGAGCTCGTCGCGGCGCAGCGCCCGCATCGCGGCGGTGTCGGAGCCGGGGGCGCGGCCGAGGCCGAGGTCGATGCGGCCGGGGTGGAGCGTCTCCAGGGTGCCGAACTGCTCGGCGATCACCAGCGGCGAATGGTTGGGCAGCATGATGCCGCCGGCGCCGAGGCGGATCCTCTCGGTGTGGGCGGCGATGTGGGCGATCAGGACCGCGGTCGCCGAGCTGGCGATCGAGCGGATGTTGTGGTGCTCGGCGTACCAGATCCGGTTGTAGCCGAGCCGCTCCGCCGCCTGCGCGAGCCGCACCGAGCCCGCGAAGCTGTCGGCGATCGACTCGTTCGGCCCGACCGCGGCGAGGTCGAGGATCGAGAGTGGGACGTCGGGGCGGGCGGGGGAGTCGGTCAGGTCGGTCATGCGCAAAGCATGCCGAACCGCGCCCGTCGGCCCTAGATCCCGGAGCCGATCTTGCCCGAGCGGGCGTCCGCCCATTCGTCGACGCCGGACTCGAAGTCGACGATGCGGTCGATCGCGGCCAACTCCTCGGCGGTGAAGTCGAGGTTGTCGAGGGCGTCGACGTTCTGCTCCAGCTGCGCGACCGAGGAGGCGCCGATCACGAGCGAGGTCATGCGCGGATCGCACAGGCTCCAGGCGAGCGCCATCTGCGCCAGGGTCTGGCCGCGTTTCGCGGCGATCGCGTTCAGCTCGCGGACCGCCCCGATCACCTCGTCGTTGATCCAGGAGCTGTCGAAGGCGCCGTAGCCTTTCTGGGTCGCCCGCGAGCCCTCCGGGATCCCGTCCAGGTACCGATCGGTGAGCAGGCCCTGGGCGAGGACGGTGAAGGCGATGACGCCGACGCCGAGCTCGTCGACCGCGTCGAGCAGCCCCTCGTCCTCGATCCACCGGTTCAGCATCGAGTAGCTGGGCTGGTGGATGAGGAGCGGCGTGCCGAGGTCGGCGAGGATCGCCGCGGCGCGGCGCGTGTGCTCGGCGTCGTAGGAGGAGATGCCGACGTAGAGCGCCTTGCCCTGGCGCACGGCGGTGTCGAGCGCGCCCATCGTCTCCTCCAGTGGGGTCGAGCCGTCAAGCCGGTGCGAGTAGAAGATGTCGACGTAGTCGAGGCCCATGCGCGCGAGCGACTGGTCGAGTGAGGAGAGCACGTACTTGCGCCCGCCGCCGCCCTGGCCGTAGGGACCGGGCCACATGTCCCAGCCCGCCTTCGTCGAGATCACCATCTCGTCGCGGTAGGGGCGGAAGTCTTCGCGCATCAGCCGGCCGAAGTTGACCTCGGCGGCGCCGTAGGGCGGCCCGTAGTTGTTGGCCAGGTCATGGTGGGTGATGCCGAGGTCGAAGGCGCGGCGGGCGATCCCGCGCTGGGTCTCGAAGTCGCGGTCGTCGCCGAAGTTGTGCCAGTAGCCGAGCGAGAGGACCGGGAGGTCGAGCCCGGAGCGACCGGTGCGCCGGTAGACCATCTTGCCGTCATAGCGATTGGTGTCTGCGTCGTAGCTCATCGCCACGATTTCTACCCACTCAGCGGGTTCGGCACGCGAATTAGGCGCCGGCGGTACCCAAAGGGGGGAGAGACCGCGTCGCTCGCGCCCTTGGGGGGCCATGGGCAGACGCCGCGACCCGCACCGCCGAGAGCCGCTCGACCTCGAGATCACCCGCGACCTCGTCGAGGAGGTGCTCCGCACGGCCCTGATCCTCGAGGACGTGATCGTCTCCCTGCTCGAGGACCTTCCCGACGGCGCCTTCCCGGGCGAGGACAACGGCCTGGCCCTCCTGGAGATGATCGTCGGCAGCGTCCACCCGGCGACCGTCGCCGCGGGCGCCCGCGACACCCGCGCCGCCACCGCCCTGGTCGTCGCGATCCGCGAGCGCGTCCTCGCCGACCTCCGCACCGCCGCCGTCCTCGCCCGCGAGCGCGAACGGGACGAGTCGGGGGGCGCGGGGTGAGGGGCGGGTGAGGGACGCGGGCGGAGCGAGGGGCCGGACGAAGGGGCGCGGCTCGGGCAACGGACGGCCGAGGGACGCGGCCCTCTCGGCCACGACCCGCGTCGGCTGTGGCCGTGGCCGAGAGGGCCGGGTGATCGGGGAGAGGGTGAGGCGACAAAGGTGAAGAGTCGTCACGAAGACGTCGGGAACTCCACGCTTCCTCCCGCCTTCCCAACCCTAAGGACCTTGCCGTGGCGCCTTTCTCTCGCAATGCG
>DASZUW010000291.1:0-4321 GCA_035547475.1 Solirubrobacterales bacterium | reverse complement strand
GTGATCGCCGACGAGATCAACCGCGCCGCGCCGCGCACCCAGAGCGCCCTGCTGGAGGCGATGCAGGAGCACACCGTCACCACCGCCAACATGACCCGCGAGCTGCCGGCGCCGTTCTTCGTCCTCGCCACCCAGAACCCGGTGGAGATGTACGGGACCTACCCGCTGCCGGAGGCCGAGCTCGACCGCTTCTTCCTCAAACTGCGCTTCGAGTTCCCGCCGGTCGCCGAGCTGAACGAGATGGTCGGCCTGACGACGACCGCCGAGCACGACCGCGCCCAGCAGACCGCCTCGCCGGTCGCCGACGCGACCACGGTGCTGCGGATGAACGCGCTGGTGCGCTCCGTCCCCGCCGCCGAGCACGTCATCGACTACGCCAGCCGGCTCGTCGTCTCGCTGCACCCGGAGAACGCGAGCGCTATCGACCAGGTGAAGCGCTACGTCCGCCTCGGCCCCAGCCCCCGTGGCGCCCAGGCGCTGGCGCTGGCGGGGCGCGTCGCGGCGCTGATGGACGGCCGCCACAACCTCTCGATCGACGACGTCCAGGCGGTCGCCCTGCCGGCCCTGCGCCACCGGCTCGTCCTCACCATCGACGCCGAGCGCCAGAGCGTCTCGCCCGACGACATCGTCCGCGCGGCGATCGAGGCGCTGCCGCGGGAGGCGTCGTAGCGGCGACGCCGGAGCCGCGCGCTCCGCGGGAGAGCGCACCGGGCGCGTCCCTGATCGACGGCGCCGCGCTGCGCCAGCTCGAAACGCTCTCGATCGCGGGGGTCGAAGCCATCGTCGCCGGCTTCGGCGGGCAGCGGGCGGGCGCCCAGCGCACCCGCGGCCTCGAATTCGTCGACTACCGCCGCTACACCCCGGGCGACGACCTGCGCTCGATCGACTGGAACGTCTACGCGCGCCTGCGCGAGGTCGTCGTCAAAGCGGCGCCCGCCGAGGGCCACGTCGACCTCGCCCTCCTCCTCGACGGCAGCCGCTCGATGGACGACGGGACGCCATCGCGCTTCCGCTATGCGCAGGAGCTGGGGGCGATGCTCGGCACCGTCGCCCTGCTCGGCTCCGACGTGGTCGCGGTCCACATGCTCGCCGACGGGACCTCGTTCACCCGTGCCCGCCTGGCCGCGCCGCACCTGGTCGGCGAGCTGATCGAAGAGGTGGGAGGGCTGCCGCGCGGCACGGAGACCGACCTCGCCGCGAGCTTGCGCGACTATCGCCGCGGCGCCGAGCCCGCCGACCTCGCGGTCCTCCTCTCCGACGGCCTCGCCGAGCCAGCCGCCCTCGCCGAAGCGGTCGACGAGCTCGCCGGATCCGCGCGCGCCGCGGCCTTCGTCCACCTCGTGGAGGGCGAGGCGGCCCTCGCCGCCCTCGAGGGCGCCTACGAGCTCGAGGACCGCGAGACCGGTGAGCGGTTGGTGGTCGAGGTGACGCCGCGGGTGCGGGCGACGTACGAAGGGCGCATCGCGGCGGCCTCGAGCGCCCTGAAGGACCGCTGCGGCGACCGCGGCGTCACGTACCTGCGCGCCCCGACCGACGTGCCGCCGCTGGACCTCCTGTTCGGCGCGGCGCGGGACGTGAGGCTTGTGAGCTTGTGAGGGCCGTGAGCCTTCGCACGGAGAGGGCCCCACGAGGTGCGGGCGACCCTGGTTAACCCATTGATAACGCAGGTCGCCCGCGTCGCTGGGCGAACCGCCCCCGCCGCGGGGCTCAGCCCTTGAGCTCGGGCCCCGTCGGCAGCTTTTTGCCGCCGAGTTTGAAGGCGATCACCCGGGCGCCGATTTCGCCCAGTTCTTCGGAGGCGGTCAGGGCGGCGCCGCCGACGGTGGCGAGGACGTACTCGGTGCCGTCGATCGAGTAGATGACGGGGGCGGTGCCGAAGGCGAGTTTGAGGTCGGCCTGCCAGAGGTCGTCGCCGTTGGCGGCGTCGAAGGCGTAGAGGACGCCCTGTTGGTCGCCGGTGAAGACGAGGCCGCCGGCGGAGGCGGTCGCGCCGCCGTCCATCGGGGTCGGCATGTCGTGCTTCCAGATGATCTTGCCGGTGTTGACGCCGACGGCGGTGAAGGTGCCCGTCTTCTCGGTGTCTTTGGGGACGACGCGGTCGCCGGCGAACTGTTTCTCGCCGTTGTGGTTTTCGTAGGTGACCCGCAGGTACATGCAGAGGTTGATGCCCGAGACGTAGACCGCCTGCGTTTCGGGGGAGTAGGCGAGCGGTGAGTACTGGGAGCCGCCGACGGCGCCCGGGCACTCGAGCGTCGGCTTGGTGGTCGGCGGCTTGTGGTCGCGCTTGACGAAGCCGACCGGCGGGAAGAGGTCTTCGCCGGTTTCGGCGTCGAGCAGGAAGAGGAGGCCGTTCTTGCCCGCCTCGGCCAGGCCGCGCTTCTTTTCGCCGTTGATTTCGACGTCGAAGAGGACGACCGGGCTCTCGGCGTCGTAGTCCCAGAGGTCGTGGGCCTGCTCCTGGTGGTACCACTTGAGCTTGCCGGTGTCGGCGTCGAGGGCGAGGATCGAGTCCGTGTAGAGGTTCTTGCCGGGCCGTTTGGCGCCGACCAGGACCGGCGCCGGGTTGCCGGTGCCGACGTAGACGGTGCCGGTCGCCGCGTCGACCGTCGGTGGCATGTAGATGGTGCCGCCGCCGCCGCCCTTCGGCACCCACTTCGTGCCCGCCTTGGGGACGGTGTAGAAGGTCCAGAGCTTCTTGCCGGTGTTCGCGTCGTAGGCGGAGATCTTGCCGCGCACACCGTCCTCGGAGCCGGAGACGCCGACGAAGACCTTGCCGTCGTAGGCGGTCGGCGCCATCGACTCGTACGCCCCGGTCGCCGGGTCTTCGACCTGCGAGGACCAGAGCCGCTCGCCCGTCTTTTCGCTGATCGCCTGCAGTTTGTTGTCGAAGGTGAGGACGAAGAGCTTGCCGTCTTCGGCGGCGACGCCGCGGTTGACGGTGATCCCGTAGCCGCCGACCCCGGTCGACTGGGAGAAGTCGACTTCCGGCGTGTAGGTCCAGTTGATGTGCCCGGTCTTGCCGTCGATCTGCATCACCTCGTCGGTCGAGGTGGTGACGTAGACGTTGTCGCCGATCACGAGCGGGAAGCTCTCCATCAGGTACTGGTCGGGGCCGAGGCCGGTGCTCCACGCTTCGCCCAGTTCGTCGACGTTGTCGGTGTCGATTTCGTCCTGGGTCGCGAAGCGGGTGTTGTCGCGGTCGCGGCCGAAGACCGGCCAGTCTTCGATGTCGGGCGCCGAGGCGGCGTTCGGGCCGTTGCCGCTCGCCACCGTCGAGCCGCCGGCGGCGGTGGAGGACCCGGTGGAGGAGGAGCCGCCGCCGCAGGCGGCGAGCGCGATCGCCGCCGCGAGCGCGGCGAAGCCGAGGAGCAGGCCTTTGATTCTCATGGGGTGGGCTTTCTCGAATAGCGGGTGAACGCGAGCTTCATCGACCCGAGGCTGCGGGTGGAGACGCCGGCGACGAGCTTGCCCGGTGCGCGAAGCTTGCCGACGAAGCGGCCGATCGTCGGCCCGAGGAAGGAGCCGCCCTTGATGATCGCCGTCCGGGCGCGCCCGGAGCGCTTCAGTTCCTTCAGGTAGACGACGTCGTTGTTGCGCTTCGTCCGCAGCTTCAGGATCCCGGCCGGCTCTTCGGAGCCGGGGAATTCTTCCTGGATGAACATCGTCAGTTCGCCGCCGCGCACGCCGGACTTGCCGGCGGCGAGCACCTTCACGTGGTAGCGGCCGATGAAGGAGGAGTTGCGGCCCCACCCTTCCTTGCCGCCGCCCGCGAGCGCCGTCGGCGCGGCTGCGAGCGCGAAGATTGAGGACAGGACACCGAGCAGGAGAACTGATCGCTTCATCTCACTTCAAGCCTATTAGAGCCGCGCGTTCGGCGGCGCATGCGGCTTGGTACCGTCGATTCGTGTGGCGATGGCTGGCTGCCGATCCGCGTGACGTAGTCGACCTGGCGGGTGCCGGGGAGCTTGGCGAACCCGCCCGCGGCGCGACCCTCGGCGAGGAGCTGCGCCACTGGCGGGGCGTCGTCGCCCGCCACCGCCTGGTGGCGCTGGCGCGCCGGCACGCCGCCGTGACCTTGGCGCTCGCGGCGCTGCTGGAGATCGCCGCGCAGCTGGACGCCTTCCCCCAGTGGGTGGTGGTCGCGGTGCCGCTCGCCCTCTTCCTCGTCGCGGTCACGACCCTGGCCCTCCGCGGCCCCTCGCCGTTCGGGCTGGCGCGGCTGCTGGACGACCGGCTCGGCCTGAACGACCGGCTGGCGACGGCGCTCGAGATCGAGGCGCGGGGCGGCGACTCGCCGCTCGAGCGGCGCACCGTCGCCGAC
>DASZUW010000290.1:0-5788 GCA_035547475.1 Solirubrobacterales bacterium | reverse complement strand
GAGTGGGCGCGCGCCACCGCCTCGCCTTGGTGCGCGGCCAGGAGCCGGGTGTCGAGGGCGCGGCCCGGGAGCAGGGCGGGGACGACGCCGCCCACGGTCTCGGCGAGGGCGTCCGGCCTGGCCTCCGCGAGGGCGGCGACGATCTCGCCCGGCCCGCGCTCGCCGTCGGCGCCGATCGCCACGGCGAGAAAGCCGGCGCTCAGGTCGCAGCCGAGGGTCCGGGCGCGGTCGGCGATCGCCTCCGCCCCGAGCGCGCGCCCGGCGAGCAGGTCGCCGATCAGCCCGGCGGCCGAGCGCCGCGCGGCTTCCTCGCGCGCGTCGAGGATCGCGATGCCGGTCAGCGCCGCCTGGGCGGCGGCGCGCAGGTGCGCCTCGGCGCCCTCGCCGAGCTCGCCGCTGGCGACGACCGCGCCCTGGACGCGACCGTCGACCACGATCGGGACCACCTCGCTCACCCCCGGCGGCCAGGGCGGCACGCCGCCCCGCACCAGCGCGGCGACGAACCGTTCGGTCGCGGTGCCGTCGCTCCCCTCCGAGCCGGGCCGCGGGACCAACACCTCGACCCGCGCCCCGACGAGCTCGGCGGCGATCGCCGCCACCCGGGCGAACCCTTCGCGGGCGAGGAGCGCCTGGACCATGAGGTCAAGCGAGCTGGATGTGGACCGTTGGTCGAGCGTCGGCGGATTTTCCCTGGACCCGCTGTCGAGCGGGCGGGGAATTTTGCGACCGCTGTCCAAATCGGCGGCCTCCGATCTGTCCAGCGGTACAGCCGGGGCCGGCTCCGCCGTGGACATCCTGCTTCGGCCGCGGCACCTGCCGCGCGTCTCATCCGACATCGCACCTGGAGAAACCGTTGACCAGAACCACCCTTCGCGCCCCGTTCCGCCTCCGTCTCACCTTCCTCGCCACCCTGCTCGCGCTGGCGGCGATCGCCGCGGCGCTGCTGCTGCAGGGCGGCTCGCCCGCCGCCGCCGCACCCACCCTCGACCTCGAAACCCTCACCGGTGCCGAAGCCGAGGCGATGCTGGAAAAGGGCGAAATCACCTCGGTCGAGCTGACCAAGCTCTACCTCGAACGGATCGACGCGTTGAACAAAGCGGGGCCGGGGCTGAACGCGGTCACCCAGATCAACAAGTACGCGATCGCGGAAGCCGAAAAGGTCGACCAGGAGCGCGCCGAAGGGAAGGACCTCGGCCCGGCGATGGGCCTGCCGATCCTGCTGAAGGACATCGTCGACGCGAAGGGGATGTACACCTCGGCGGGTGACTGGGCGCTGCGCGACTCCTTCCCCGAAAAGGACTCGGGGGTGGCGAAGATGCTGCGCGCGCACGGTGTCATCCTGCTTGGCAAGCTCGGCCTGTCGGAGTGGGCGAACAGCTTCGGCAGCCAGCCGTCCGGGTTCAGCAACCTCACCGGCCAGGTGTTGAACGCGCTCGACGCGGCGCAGGGGCCGAGCGGCTCCTCCTCCGGCTCGGGCGCCGCGGCCGCCGCCTCGCTGGCGGCGCTGACGATCGGCACCGAAACCTCGGGCTCGATCATCAGCCCATCGACCGCGCAGGGGGACGTCGGCCTGCGCCCGACCCTCGGCCTCGTCCCGGGCTACGGAATCGCCCCGATCGACGCCTCCCAGGACACCGCCGGCCCGATCGTGCGCACCGTCGAAGACGCGGCGATGACGCTCCAGTCGATCGCCGAGGTGCCCGGCACCGACCCCGAAGCCAACGCCGAGTACGAAGGCATGATGGGTCCGCACTTCCTCGAGAACGAAGACATCCAGCCGGCCCCGTTCACCGAACTGCCGAACTACATGTCGGCGCTGAAGATGAGCTGGGTCGACGGCAAACGGATCGGCTACAACGGCACCTGTACCGGTACCTGCACGACGCCGACGCCCCAGCAGGAAGCCAACGAACGCGCGGTCGAAGCGCTGGAAGAAGCGGGCGCGATCATGGTGCCCGACGAAAAAACCACCGTCGAAGCGATCCCCTCGCTGCCGAACGGCTACGAGGCGCACGCGACGATCGACGAGTACTACAAGCACCTCGGCCCGGAAGCGCCGGTGAAGAGCCTCGCCGAAGAGGTGGCGGTCGACAACACCAATCCGCAGGAGGCGTTGAAGGACGGCAACTCGGCGCACGCGAACGAGGCCAAAGCCGACATCGCGCCCGGCGGGGCGAACCAGAAGGCCTACGAAGAACTGCTGCCGATCCGCAAGACCGCCTTCCACAAGGCGATCGAAGAAATGATGAACAACCCAAGCGGGGGCGGCGGCCCCGTGATCGCCGTGATCGGCTCGGTCCCGAGCGGCCCGCAGGCGGGCGATCCGGAGATCGCGGTGCCGATGGGCTACACGCCGACGCAGCGGCGCAACATCGCCGTCGACGTCAACGGCGGCGCCTACGACGACCTCGACCTGATCGGCGTCGCCTACGTGATCGAACAGAGCACGAAGCTGCGGCGCACGCCCGGCGAAATCGATCCCTCCGCCTACCGTTGCGCCCACACCGCGACGCCGGCGCCCTTCGCCTCACGGGACCACTGCAACCCCGACTACGAGTCGCTGATGCAGATGCTCGGCGGCACGCCGACGGTGCTCCCGTTCGCGCTCGAAACCACCTCCGCGGTCGAACTGGAGGAAAAGATGGAAGCGGGGACGCTCACCGCGGTCGAACTGGTGAAGGCGGAGCTCTACCGGGCCGCCCGCACCAACTCCGACGGTCCGTCGGTGCGCTCGATCGCGGCGATCGCCCCCGACGCGCTGGCGGCCGCGGCCGCGGCCGACGCCGAACGGGCGAAGCTGAAGGGTGAAGGCAAGCCCGTCCCGGCGCTGACCGGCATCCCGGTCCTGGTCGACGACTCGATCGACGTCGAAGGGCTGCCGACCAGCGCCGGCTCGATCGCCCTCGAGGACAACGTCCCCGACTCGAGCGCGCCCCTGGTCGCCGAACTGGAAAAGCAGGGGGCGATCATCCTCGGTGACACCAACACCACCGAGCTCGGCGGGGCGATGGAAGGCACCAACATGCCGCGCGGGTACTCCTCGCTCGGCGGACAGGTGTTGTTGCCGTCCAACACCAACGTGCAACCCGGGGGGTCCTCGGGCGGCTCGACCGGAGCCGTGGCGATGGGGCTGGCGCCGCTGGCGGTGGGCATGGAGTCCTCGCTCGAAGCCGCCCAGCTGATCGCCCCGGCGGGCAACGCCGGCGTGGTCGGGCTGAAGCCGACGGTCGGCCTCGTCAGCAGCGCGGGCGTGGTGCCGGTGGCGAAGTCGCAGGACTCGCCCGGCCCGATCGCGCAGACGGTGAAAGACGTCGCCATCGCCCTCGAAGCGCTCACCGGTGAAGGCGGGACCGGCGAGTACACGACCGGCCTCGAAGCCGGGGCGCTGTTCAACGCCGGCCTGTCGGTGATCGCGACGAAACAGCCGTCGAGCCGCTCGGCGGCGGAACAGGTGTACGTGACCGCCGAGAACGCGGCCAACTCGCTCGGCGCCAACCTCACCCGGGTCACGCCGGGGACGGGGGTCACGGCGCCCAGCGTGGTGCCGTTCGAGCTCCACCGCGACCTCGATTCCTACCTGGCGGCGGCCGCCGATCCGGGGGCCGGCTCGCTCGAAGAGATCATCGAAGACAACGAGGACAACCCGGAGGAGGCGCTGAAGTACGGCCAGGCCGGCCTCGAAGCCGCCGCGGCGGTCGAGGTGGAAGACCCGGCCACCAAGGCGGCCTACGAAGCCACCCTCGCAGCGGGCAAGGCGGAAGGGGCCGCGCTGCTCGACGCCGCCCTCGGTGGCCGCACGGCGTTGATGGTCCCGGCGAGCGGCGCCGAAACGACCAAGCTCCTCGAAGCCGCCGACCGGGCGGGCTATCCGGTGCTGTCGCTGCCGGCCGGGTTCGGCCTCCAGAACAGCTCGACCGGCGGCGATCCGATCGGGGTCGACCTGATCGGCGCCAAGGGCAGCGAGGCGACGCTTCTCGCCGATGCCTACGCGCTGGAAGGGGCCCTCAAGGCCCGTCAGCTCGGGCCGGAATACATGCGGGCCGCCAACCCGTCGGTCTCCGGCGCGCCGAGCGAGACGAACCAGTCGATGTTCCGTTGCATCCCCGGCAGCGCCTTCTACAAGCCCTACGACTGCAACCCGGGCGAACCGGGCACCTCCTCGGTGGCGATCGCCTCCGAAGGCAAGCTCGAGACGCCGGGCGGGTCGGGCGGCGAAGAGGCGCATGGCGGTGCGCCGGGCGGCGGTCCCGCCGGGGGTGGCGAGGGCGGCGGCGGCACGACGCCGCCGCCGGCCAGCGGCAAGCCGAAGGTTCGCGGCGTGACGCATCTGGTCGGCAAAGGGAAGGTCCTGCTCAAGGTCACGCTTCCCGGGCCGGGCAAGCTCACCCTCACCGGCAAGGGGGTCAGATCCCAGGCGGTGAAGGTGAAGAAGGCGGGGACGGTGGCGCTGATGGTGACCGCGAAGGGGGCGCGACTGCGCACCCTGATCGCCAAGGGCCACGTGGAGGTGACGGTGAAGATCACCTTCCTCGGCGCCGACGGCACCAAGACCACGGTCACCCGCAAGGTGGCGCTGATCGAGAAGCCCAAGAAGGGCTAGGGATGCGGGGCGACGCGGATCGCGGGATCCGCGTCGCCCAGCCGCTCCGGCAGGCCGAAGGAGGGGAAGAGATTCGGCATGAAGGGGGCGAGGAAGTTGTGGATGCCGGTGAGGGTGGGGGAGTCCGCGGCGCTCCCCGCCTCGGCTTCGAGCAGGGTCACCGACCACGGCAGCCAGGCGCCGGACTCGGGGTCGGGCTTATAGGAGGCGTAGGCGGGCAGGCCGTTGGCGGAGAGCGGGATGAGCTTGGAGCCGCGGCAGGCGGCACCCTGGCCGAGCATGAAGGCGTGGACCTGCTCGGGGCCGCGCATCCAGAGGGGGAGCGGGGGCATGTCGAAGACGACGTCATAACGGAGGAGGGCGACGATGCGGTCGATGTCGTACTCGGCGAAGGCGTCGAGGTACTGGTCGAGGAGGCGCTGCTCGTCCTCGCTGGAGGGGCGGGCGGGGGCCTCTGAGTCCTCGAGGTCGAGCTCCTCGAGGGTGGCGCGGGCGCGCTGCAGGGCGGAGTTGACCGAGGCGACCGAGGTGTCGAGGACCTCGGCGACCTCCTTGGCGCTCCAGCGGAGGACCTCGCGCAGGACGAGGACGACGCGCTGGCGGGCGGGCAGGTGCTGGAGGGCGGCGACGAAGGCGAGGCGAAGGGCCTCGCGCTCGGCGGCCTGCGCCGCGGGGTCGGCGTCCGGGTCGGCGACCTGGCCGCTGGCGATCGGGAGGACCCAGGTCGCCTCCGGCAGCGGCGCGCCGACGGGCGTCTCGGCGGTGCCGGGATCGGTGAGGTCGACGGGGCGGGCGCGGCGCTTGCGCGCGTCGATCTGGTCGAGGCAGACGTTGGTGGCGATCCGGAAGAGCCAGGACTTGAGCGCCGCCGGCTCGGCCAGCGTGTCGGCGCGGCGCCAGGCGCGCAGCAGCGTCTCCTGCGTCGCGTCCTCGGCCTCGAAGCCGCTGCCGAGCATGCGGTAGCAGTAGCCGGTCAGGCTCGGGCGCAGCCGCTCGAGCTCTCCCTCGAGGACCAGATTCCCACCCGACCGATCAGTTTGGGACGTGGACACCGTCTCTCCTTATACCGACCCATCCACCAAAGGAGAACCGACAGATGTCACGCCTGCTCTTCCTCAACCTGCCCGTCGCCGACCTCGCCGCCAGCCGCGCCTTCTTCGGCGAGCTGGGCTTCGACTTCGACGAGAA
>DASZUW010000289.1:0-1995 GCA_035547475.1 Solirubrobacterales bacterium | reverse complement strand
GTCACGGACACGCGCCCCCTGTTTCACGAAAGCCTCACGTCCTGGGCGCCTCATGGGGGTCACAGCCTGCCAGGACCCCCATGAGGCGCCCAGGACGCGCCGCCGGCATCCCGAAGCGCTGTGGACGGCCCGAGCCCCTCGGACGGCCGCCCAGCCCCTAACCCTCCGCCCCCCCGTCAGCCCCGGGCACGTGCCCGCCGAGGATGGCTTTCATCTCCTCGACGCCGTCGACGAGGACGTCGAGGCCGGTGCGGTGGAGGAGGGTGGTGACGCTGGCGGCGCCGGTGGGGCGGGGGCCGGGGCCGATGAAGACGGGGAGGGCCACGCAGCCGACGCCGGTCTCGTTCTCCTCGTGGTCGACCGAGTAGCCGCGGGCGCGGATCGTCTCCAGCTCCTGGTGGAGGGCCTTCGCGGTGACGATGGTGTGCTCGGTGCGGCGCTCGAGGCCGTAGGTGTCGACGTAGTCGGCGACGGCGGCGGCGTCGGGCAGCTCGTAGGAGAGGAGCATCTTGCCGACACCGGTGCAGTGGGCCGGGTTGCGGCCGCCGATCCGCGAGGCCATGTGGACGCCGTGGTCGCGCTGCACGACTTTGGCGACGTAGACGACCTCGCCGCCGTCGAGCTCGGCGTAGTGGACGGTCTCGCCGAAGCGCAGCGCGAGCTCGTCGAGGGCCGGCTGGACCAGGACGCGGTTGTCGAGGTTCTCGTAGTAGGCGAAGGCGAGCCGCAGCGCCTCGAGGCCCATCCGGTAGCCCCCGTCGGCGGTCTGTTCGGCGAGCCCGGCGCGGCGCAGCGTGGCAAGGGCGCGGTGGGTGCTCGACTTGGGGCTGTCCACCTCCTCGGCGATCCGGTCGAGCGACGCGCCGCGCGGGAACTGCGCCAGCGACTTGAAGACGGCGAGGACGCGGTCGGCCCCTTTGCTCGGCGCCGCGCCTGCTTTCGGAACTTGACTCGTCGCCATCCCTTTGCAAGGGTACCGTCCCACTCCTTGGAACACCATTCCAATTAATGGAATCGACGCAGAGCGGTGGAAAAGAGATGAGCGACGAGAGCTGGCGCGGCAAAGTCGGGGCCTTGGCCTCCGAGGAGGTCGAGGCGTTCCTGGCCGAGGGGCAGATCGCCCGCCTGGGCTGTCTCGACGAGGAGGGCTGGCCCTACGTGGTGCCGTGCTGGCACGAGTGGGACGGCGCGGCCTTCTGGGTGGTGCCGCGCGAGCGCTCCGCCTGGGCACGCTACCTGGAGCGCGACGGTCGCTGCTTCCTGACCATCGACGAGGAGGGGGCGCAGCGCAAGGTGCTCGCCCGTTGTCGTGCCCACGTCGAGGAGACCCCCAACCTCGGCGGCCGCTGGGTCGAGATCGCCGAGCGCATGAGCGTCCGTTATCTCGGCGAGAACGGGCCGAGATACCTCCAGCCGACGATGGACAAGCAGCGCTGGCTCTTCCGCCTCGAGCCGGTGGCGATGAAGACCTGGCAGGGCCAGGACTGGGCGGCGCGATACAAGTGAGCGCGTCGGCGGACACCGAGCGGGTGGTCGAGCTGACCGGGCGGCTGATCGCCGCGCCGAGCCCGAACCCCCCTGGCGACGAGATCGCCGTGGCCGCCGTCCTGCGCGAGGCGCTCGCCGAGGCGGGCCTGCCCGAGCCGCGCCTGATCGCCCGCGACGACGCGCGCCCGAACCTGCTGACGACGATCGACTTCGGCCCCGGCGGCCGCCACCTCGCCCTCTGCGGCCACATGGACACCAAGCCGGTCGGCGACGCCGCCTGGTCGGTCGACCCCTTCCGGGCGACGGTCGACGGCGACCGCCTCCACGGACTCGGCTCCACCGACATGAAGGGCGCGTTGGCGGCGATGGTGCTGGCCGCCGCCCGGCTCGCGGCCGAGCCGCCCACCGCCGGGCGCCTCAGCCTCGCCTTCGTCGCCGACGAGGAGGACGGCGCCGCCTTCGGCGCCCAGCACCTCGTCGCGAGCGGCGAGCTCGACGCCGACGGCG
>DASZUW010000288.1:0-38624 GCA_035547475.1 Solirubrobacterales bacterium | reverse complement strand
CATCCCAAATATGCTCCGCCGATGCCGAACTTCCTAGATCCCAACTTCGAGCCGCGCGAGGGAGCGCCGCCTGGGTTTCGGGCCTTTCGGGCGCGGATCGGGTATGAGCTCGGGAGCGAACGGATCGGGGCGAGCGTGTGGAAGCTGCCGCCCGGGCAGTGCGCCTACCCGTATCACTTCCATTACTCCGACGAGGAGCTCGTTTTCGTCTTGAGTGGGCGGCCGACGCTGCGCACGCCGGAGGGGACGCGGGAGCTCGAGCCGGGGGAGGCGGTCCACTTTCCGCTCGGGGAGCGGGGGGCGCATCAGATCTCGAACCCGACCGAGGAGGAGGTCCGGTTCCTCGCCGTGTCGACGCACGGAGCGCCGGACATCGTCGTCTATCCCGACTCGAACAAGCTGAGCGCGGCGGAGCGGCTGCCCGAGGGCGGCGGTCTGCACACGTTCTTCGAGATCGACGACCAGGTCGACTACTGGAAGGGCGAGTCGGCCCCGCAGGAATAGGGCCGGCGATCGCACCTCCGTAGGGTCCGTTCCACAACCACTTTCCCCACAGGAGGGCTGCGATGAGCAAAGCCATCTACACCGCTGAAGCGCACGTCACCGGGGGCCGGGCCGACGGCCACGGCAGGACCAGCGACGGGATGCTCGAGGTCGACCTACGATTGCCCAGCGAGATGGGCGGCGACGGGGCCGGCACGAACCCCGAGGAGCTCTTCGCGGTCGGCTACGCGGCTTGCTTCGAGGGCGCGATCGGCGCCGTGGCGCGGCGCACGAAAGCCGAGGTCGGCGACGTCGGCATCGACTCCAAGGTCTCGCTCCACCCGGGGCCGGAGCGCACCTTCATCCTCGCGGTCGAGCTTGACGTGACGCTGCCGTCGGTCGAGGGCGACGCGGCCGCGGAGCTGGTCCGCGAGGCGCACAAGGTGTGCCCGTACTCGAACGCGACGCGCGGCAACATCGAGGTGAGGCTCACCGCCAACGGCGCACCCGTCTGAGCAGGCGCCGCGCCGGGGACGGGAGTCGGTCGGCGGGAGGCGACCGGGCAGCGGAAGGCGGACCGGGCAGTCGTGGAGCGAGCGACGCCGCGCCTTCCGCCCCCGCCAGTCGCCGGTCGAGCAGCCGTCGACGTCAACCGGGCCGCGGACCGCGGCACCTCACCGGTCGTGACCTACCTGGCGATGGCCCTCAGGGACGGCGCCGCTCCTTCGACCCCTGTCGATCCGCATCCGCGCGCCGCTCGTTGGTCGCCTGCCGGTTCGGGTGGCGCTCCTGCGGGTCGGGCTCGTTCGCGCCCGGCTCTTTCACCGCCGCGGCCGCCTCTTTGGCCTTGTCGGCGAGGCTGCCTTTGTCTTTGGCGATGCCGGCGAGTTCTTGCGCGTCCTCTTTCAGCGAATCGACGCAGCCGCGCTGATCGACGATCCTTTTGCCTTTGTTGAACAGGTTCTTCAGGTCCATCTCGGTCCTCTCCTCGGGGGAACCCTTGACCGAAAGTCAACTACCGCCACACCGAGCGCGCTAAACTCCGACGCGATGGCGATCCAGGGTGGACAGAGCGTGTCGCTTTTCGCGTCCCCCGCGGTCGTCGTCGCACTCGTTGGTGTCGTTACCGAGGCCGAGCTTGCCATCAAAAGCTCGGTCGTCGTCTGACACCGCAAGAACGCCCGCCGGCCAAGCAGACACATGAAAGGGACGCGGCGGAGGCGTTGCCGGCCGTGTCGATCCCTTCGAAACACTGGCAGGAAGCACTCGGAATCCTCGCCGCCCAGCGCTATTCGAATCCGCCCGCCGGTCCCGCGCGGATTCGACGATCGTCGACCGGCGTCCTGAAGGCGGTTAGCCGACCGGTCCCTCTGGGTAGCGAGTCGTTCATGAAGCCAAGAGCGTTCGTTCCCCTCGTCCTGTCCGCCCTCTGCGCCGTCGCCCTCTGCGCCGCGCCCGCCGCATCCGCGGCGGGGACCGTCGCGACCGGCCGCGCCTGTTACGTCGCGAAGGGCAGCGAAGGCGTGAACGTCGACGTCACCGGCTCCGGCTTCACCGCCGGCGAAGCGGTCTTCGCCCAGATCCCGGCGCCGGGCGGCCTCGCCGGCTTCACCGAAACCACCGTCAACCCGGACGGCACCCTCAGCGCGACGGTCGAACACGTCTTCCCCGAAAGCATCGAGCCGGTCGCCGAAAAGAAGGTCATGCAGATCAAGGGCGTCCTCTCCGACCAGATCCTCGCCGAAGTCCCCTTCCAGATCACCAACCTCGCCGTCAAGACCATCCCCGCCACCGCCGCCTATCACAAGGTCGTCACCTACGTCTTCGCCGGCTTCCGGCCCCACAAGCCGATCTTCGGCCACTACTTCCGCCACCACCACCTCGTCGTCACCCACGAGTTCGGCAAATCCCACGGCCCCTGCGGCACCCTCCACGCCAAGGCGCGACTCTTCCCCGGCAACGGCCCCCGCGCCGCCAAGTACAAAGTCCAGTTCGACGACTCCAAGAAGGTCAACCCCAAGGCCCACCCGAAGATCGTCACCTCCCTCGGCTCCATCTTCTAGCCGTCGCCCCGACTCCCCGCCGACCCTCTAGAATCGTGCCCCGCGATCCACTGTGGGGACGATCGCCATGCCCGGATAGCTCAGTTGGTAGAGCACTTCCATGGTAAGGAAGGGGTCACGAGTTCGAGTCTCGTTCCGGGCTTCGCGAAAGCCCCGCTCAGGCGGGGTTTTTTCATGTCTGGGGAGCAAGCGAGGTAGTCAATAGGCCCGAATTGGCAGCGTTTTGGCAGCTTGCCGGCTCTGGACCCCCCCCATTGATTCCTCCTACGGGGGGTCTTCCTGCTTCCTTAGCTCGCATGTACCGCTGTCTATATCGATGCGGAATTGACTACTTCGGTCGCAGTTCTGGGCGAACGGTGCAGCCAACTGAGATCTGGCACTGATCGGAGGATTTCAAGGTACTCTGATGACCGGGGGAAGAATGCCTGAGCGGGATTTCAACGAGAAGCGGCCGGATCTCCAGCTTGAGGTCGGCCACGGCGTGGCCGTCGACCTTCGGAGCCTCGCCAACGCCTCGCAAAAATTCGCGAGCTTGATCGACGAGGTAGGAGGCGACTTCGCCGGGGTTGAGCGCCCCGTCAAGTGGATCGTGGAGGTAGAGCCGGGAAGCGTCCTTCTCCCCCTTCAGGCAGAGGCCGCCATAGACGACTTGAGGCCGGGTGTGGCAGAGCAGATCGGCGGGGTCATCGCGGACGGTTTGGCGCTGCTGGAGAGGGAGCCGGTGCGCCCCGAATACTTCACCGATAAGGCGCTCGACTTGGCGAAGGAGTTGGCGATGCTCGGGGGAGACAAGCTCCCGATCGCAGTTCGCAACGGGCGCTCCCCGGTTCGCATCACCAACCAGTTGGCGGCCAACGTCGAAAAGGTGCTCGGGGAGCCACGCGAGACGATCGGGACGATTGAGGGAAGGTTGGACGCTCTGAATGTTCATGGTCAGAGTCCCCACTTCAGCATCTGGCCGGCGGGGGACAAGAGAGTCAAATGCTCCTTCGGCCAACGCCTGGATCTTGACCACGACATCCTGCCCGCCGTTAAAAAACGGGTGGCCGCCCACGGCCGAATCAAGACCCGCCCCAGCGGAGAGCGCCTCTCGGTCGTGGTAGACGAACTGACCGTCATCGGAGAGTCACCGATTCCGCCGGACGAAGTCAAGGGCATCCTTCGGGGCTATGGGGAGCAGGCAGAGTGGTAACCCGTCGCTACTGGGATACGTGCTGCTTTCTCGGCTACCTAAAGGAAGAGGAAGACAAGATCGTCCAGTGTGAGGCGGGGATGCGGGAAGCGGCGGAGGGCAAGCTGGAGATCGTTACGTCCACGATTACGCTCGCGGAGACCCTGTACCTAGTCAAGGACGGTCGGCCGGTTCCAGCGGAGACCCGCGAGAAGGTGAGGCGACTCTTCGAGAATGAATTTATCCTGCTTGCCGAGGTCGATCGCCGAACGGCCGAACTTGCCCAGGAGGTCGTCTGGGACCACGACGTGGCAGCCAAGGATGCGATCCACGTTGCTACCGCCGTAGTTGTCGGAAAGCGACTGCCGATCCAGCAACTGGACACGTTCGACGGTCCCTTGATCGAACGATCGGGGAAGGTCCAGGGGCTACGGATCGGCAACCCGAATTTCCAGACCGACTTGATGATGGACGCGGCCGAAAACGGCGCTAGAACCATCCGCGACGGATCGCAGACGACGGGCGGTATCTCCCCTCTCTAGCGTCGAAGCTCTCGACCCGACGCCGCTACGTTGTCGCTTCTTCCGCGCGGGTGAACAGCTCGCCTAGGGAGATGTCCAGCGCGTCAGCCAAAGTCGCAATTACCTCGACGGTAGGGCTTCGCTCCCCGCGCTCTATACCGCCGATGTAGTTGCGGTGGACGCCGGTCCTATGGCTCAGCTCCTCTTGGGTCAGCCCGCGATCCTTCCGAACGTCGGCAAGGACGATCCCGAGGGCAGGCAGAACACGATGAGGCTGGGCCACCCCGGCGACGGTCGCAGGGACGACGCCGTACCTCTACAGCCTGAGCGTGTGATTCACTCTCGGCGCTCGGTCGGCCTCGCCACCCCGCCGGCCGAGCCAACGCAGGGGAGGCGCGTCCAATGGAGGTAAATCAATGAAGCGAATCGCGGTAGCGCTCGCGGTGATCGTCGCGGCGCTCGGCCTGGTGGCCTGCGGTGGAGGCGGGAGCAGCTCGACCAGCTCGACGGACGGCAGCTCGGTTGACCCGGCCGAAGTCGCCAGAGGGGTTGCTCTCTACCACGAGTACCAGCACCTTGAGGGCCTTGTCAGCAAGGGCATTCATCGACTGGCGATGGCCGAGGAATACGGGACGCCGCAGGAAGTCGAAAGCCTGGAAGAAGCGGAAGACGAACTCAAGGCGGAAGCGAAAGCGGTGATCGCGGAAGCGGAAGAACAGAGCATCCCGGTCCAACGCGCCGTGACGAAGCTGCTCGAAGAAGAAGAATGAACTGACTAGCTAGACGGAGGCGAGGTCTCTTGTGAATTGACTACTCCCGCAACGTGTCTCAGCGGTGGGAAAGGTTCGCTTGACCGCGTCGGGCACTGGGCTCTAGGCTCGCGCTCGCGAGGTCGGCATGCCTCCCTTGTGTCGCCCCGCAGATGATGCTTTCGCATTCATGCTGAGGTAGCCGTTTCTGCCCCGCAGGGGTTCCAAGGGCGGTGATGATCCTCTCCTTAAGAGCGCGGCTCTCGGTCCCATCCAGCAGTTACGCCGGGGGTCGCGTTCTCTGCTTCCGTGGCGCTATTGACTTCTCCCTGTTTGACGGAACCTCGATCCCGGCCGGGACCAATCGAGGCCAACCGGCTTAGGTCGGCTTCGTTACCGACACGGCCGGAATGGACTGCGGAACCGTCTCAAACACCACGTGATCACCCCCTTCCCTGAGCGCGACTTTCACGGGCCTCGGAAGGAGTATCGAAACCTGTTTCACCAGTGCGACCCGTTCAACGCAACGTCCGCTGGAAAGTTGAAATGCTTAGACCGAATTGACTACCTCCTACTAAAAGAAGGAGACAGCGCAATGGGGGTGACTGTGGAGGCGAAGCGACCAAAGCGCAGTGAGATGCCGCGCCCGACCGGAATTCAGGCGCTCGCCGCTGCCTACTCGCATCCTCTACGCATTCGCATCCTTGCGGCGATGAACGCGCCAAAGCGTCGGTACTCACCCATCCAGCTAGCCGAAGAGATTGACGAGCCGGTCGGCAACGTCGCCTACCACTTCCGTGAGCTGGTGGCGCTCGGTCTTCTGGAAGTGGTGGAGGAAAACAAGAGGCGCGGCGCAGTCGAACATGTCCACGAAGCGACGCAGGGTGCGACCGCATGGGCCGACGAATGGTCCTCGCTTCCCCAGATCCTCAAACGGCACATGCTCGCTCTGACCAACCGACTTGGCGTCGAGGCGATCGGTGCCGCCATCGACAACGGCACCTTTGAATCACGCGACGACACGGTCATGGCGCAAGACACCGTCAGAGTTGACGAGCAGGGCGCGGCCGAGTTGATGACGATCCTTTCCAAGGCCCTCGAACTGGCGCTCAGGGTCACCGAGGCGTCGGAGGCTCGCCTTGCCGAGAGCGGCGAGGAAGGGACCCTGATCAGCTACATGATGGCTGGCTACGAAGGCTCGATACGGCCGGTATGAGCGACCCGCCGAAAGCCCTTCGACACTTGCTCGCCAACACGACGCGGCGGGCGATCCTACGCGTGATGTTGGAGGACGACGCGCCGCCCTTCACCCCTAGCGAGCTGAGCAAGTTGGTCGGCGTCGATCTTCCGACCGTCCACTATCACGTGTACGTCCTTGAGCATGACGGCGCGGTCCAGCTCGATCACATCGGGGAGGGGAAGGGGAGCCGTCAGCGCTTCTTTGTCCCTGGCGCGTTGGTGCAGGCGCACCCCGAATATGTCGCGGCGGTCCTGGCCCAGAACGATCACCCCACATAGCTGATGAGAGGCGAGGCGACGGCCGAGTCAAGAGGATTGGTAGACCGCCGCACGTTGCCGCCTCCCGCTGCTTGAGGTGCCGCGACACAGCGCCTAGAAGGTTACTGCGGTCAGCCGAGGAGACTGCCGCCGCGCTCGCCCAATTCGGAGAGCGACGGCTGACGTGCAGCTCGCGCAAGCATCGCTTCCTCGCGCTCGCTCAAGACCTTCCCCAAGAGGCCGGGACGGTGCCGCTCGGCTCCCGCGTCCACGAGCTGACCGGAGGGGGTGACGTTCGCACAGTGCCAGCAGGGGCGACCGCCGAAGTCGAGGCACCACCCCACGACGACGGCATGCCCGAAGCGCTCGGAGACCTCGCAGGCGACCCGCTGGCACTCGCCGGTCTGATCGAGCCTGCGGACCATCGCAACCGACGCCGCGTCCGGCCAGAACCGTTCCTGCCCGCTCATCAGCCGGTAGTGGAACGCCCGAGCGCCCTTCGCGTCGGCGACGTGGTCCCGTAGGGACTGCTCGACCGCGTCCAAGATCAGGCGGCTACGCGGTGGCCGTGTACGCGGCGCTCAGCTACGGCGTGTGGAGTCTCAGGGGGTCCAGTTCGCCGCCTCCGTCGCACGTAGCGCGATCCCGTAGAGCCCTTCAACCTGCCGCAGCCTACGGGCGGGGTCGATCACGTCCCCGTCAGCGGTCAGCAACCACGCACCTTCGACCGGCCGCGAGTTGGGGACGTACAGGTAACCGACGCAAGGCGTAAGCGTCCCGTCTAGCTGCGCAGCCTCAATTACCACCTGTTGGTCCCGACCGTCGATGTACTTCCGCTGAACGTGGAAGTCGTCAACGATGCGGTCCCCGTCCCAGAACGTCAGCCGGTCCCGATCCGAACGGGTCAGTGCCCTCAAGGTCATGCCGAGTTGAGAGCCGACTTCGCGCTCAAAGTGTCGAACAAGCGCCGCCTGAACACTGAATGGAGCCTCTGGGGTCATGGCTGAAATTCTAGGGAACGAAAACGTAAACAAAAGGCACAGACGAATCTCTGAAAAACCTCTGCGACCGACCTCCAGAAATCAATGCAATCCCGCATGGTTTCTGGGTTTTAACGACTACACTTTCGATATGCCCGTCGTCGGCTTCACATCCTCCTCGAAGAAACCCGCCCGCCGGTACAGCTCGGACCCCTCCGAGAGAGCGCGTCAGCTTGTGGCCGAGGGAAAGCTAGGGGGCGCTCGCCCTGGTGCCGGCCGACCTCGCAAGAGTGTTGCTGACACTCAGAAGCGGAAGCGGGCAAGCACCGTCATTACCGAGGCGGCGAGGGAGAACGCCGACAAGATCGCCGGTGTGTTCAACGATGTGATCGGCGACCCTGACGCATCCCGCCACATCAAGCTCAGAGCAGCCAAGCTCGCCATTGACATCGAACACCGCGAGGACGCCCACGCCCGAGAGGAAGATGACCGACTAGGAGGGTCGCGGGGTGAGCTTCCGCAGGATCGGGACGCCCTGGTGGACGCGCTCGCGCAGAAGCTCGCCGGTAACCCTTTGCTCGCCGCTCAACTGGGAGCCGTCCTCAGCCGCGCAGCCGAGCTTGCGGGTCTTCCGCCGCAGTCGCGCCAGACGGACGCCAGAGGGCCGGAAAATGCCCTCAGCCGTGGCGATTAGCCGCAGCTCGACGCCTGCGGTCCCGTAGAAGCTCCGTAACCGGGTTTTCCCGCCTGTAGGAGAGGCGTAGGCGGTCCTCCGCAAGTAGGCGCTCCAGAGGTACCGGCCACGCGGAGAACGGGATGGGCGGGAGCTTGGCCGACGCGGCGAAGACTTCGCGCTCGCGGCACTCGGCGCAGACCGTCACCAGCGGGTCGGCCGCGTCCATCGTCTGGCGGGAGTTCGCCCCGTCGTCCTCGCCCAGAAACGGATGCGGCGTGACGGCGCAGCGGGGGCACTTGTCGAACGTGTCGATGGCTTCCATTTGACTGCCTGCACTGGGCGGGTGATGCCGCCGAGAGACGCTCTAGCCGTTACGCCCTCGACGGCACCACCAGCGATGCTCTCCAAGCGTACTCATCAAAGAGAAAAGGGCCGGCACCGTCACCGCCACTAGGCACGATGCCGACCCTTCGATTCGAGAAGTGCGCTCCCTGGCACAAGGAACGCGCCCCAAAGTCTAGCCCTCCTCCAGCTCTAAGCGTCAGCGTCTGCACGACTACCCCAACACAAGCGAGGGAGTAGTCATTTCCTACAGCTAAGAGGTAGTCAATTCATACCCCTTCACGAACCCTTCGACCACCCGTCCAACCCCTCCCGTGCATCCACTGGACGCCCTCCTGTTGTAGCCGTCCACGCAGCGCGTCAGAACGTACCTATTGACTACTCGCTTGCGTCAGTGGATTTGACTACCTCCTAGCTGTGTATTGACTACTCCTTAGCGTGGTTTTGATCGGGTAAACGTGCCTTTTCCCTGATGGTCGTCCAATTGACTACCTCTTGTCCCTTTAGCTGCTGAGTCTCAGTGGGTTGGGCTAGCCCCTTGTTCTGAGGATTAGAAGAGTGTTTTGCCTGCCAACTACGTTTCAAACTGCGACAATGTTGGTGTAGTAACTCGCTGCCCAAGCGAGCCGCCCGACTGAAAGGACAAACCCACAAGATGCCCAAAGGACAGACCACCCGACCCCGCCGGACCAGCCCTCGCACGGAGAACCCCTCCGTTCAGATGGCCGTCTACCTTGAGCCGGATTTCCTCGCCCGCATCGACGCCCTGGCCGACGCCGAGGGTCGGTCCCGGTCTCAGATGAGCCGCCGCCTGATGGAGCGCGGAATGGCGCAGGAGGCCGCAGCCGCTTAGCCCCTAGAACGAGAAAACCCCCGGTCAGAGTCGGGGGCTTCTCAGTAGTCGATCAATCCCATGATGCCCGCGAAGACAACCACAAGGATCGCCAGTGAAGGTTACTGATCAGGAACGTAGTGCGATTATCTCGGCGACCGAATTTCTGGAGTGGCTGACGGCTGAGTCGCGGGACGGGGTCCTAGCCATCGGCACGGATCAGCCCGAGCGCTATCGGCGCGGCTTCGACCTCGCCGACGACGACGCACTGATCGAGGCGGGCGCGTTCGCCGTCGCCCTTGGCCTCTCGGCCGCGCTCCCTCTATACCGGCCCGATGCGAGCTACTACGACGACGTGACGATCCTTCGTTGCCACGTCTCCGCGATCCGCTTCGCTGCCGGGACCGAACCGGCCGACGTGTTGGAGCTGGCCTCGCCGCCGCAGGTGCTTGTGTGGCTGGGCGATGACGCCCCCTGTTGGGCGCTCTGGGGGTTGTGGGAGTCGATGGACGGGGGCGACCTCTTGGGGGTTCAGGTTCGCGAACGCGGGCTATCTGGCGGCGATCCTGATTGGGACGGTTCCCCGTCGTCGCCCGTGCCGATCCCTGGCGTCTCCTACGTCGTCAACGGAGTTGAGCGCGAGGCAGTCGAATGGCCGGTGCCCTGATGACCGTCTACCGGCGCGACCTCCTGCTGATCAACGGCGAGACTCGCGAAGAACTCCGCAAACGTCTTCGGAAGCGCAAACGCAAGCCCGCGTCCCGGCGCTCCAAGTCTTCGACCAGCTCCGACCGGAAGAACCCGCGAGACGGTAGCTGACGAAGTGACAACCCCTGCATAGCTGCACATGGCCGAGGGTCCGGTTAGGCAACCGGAGGCGGGAGAGACAAGCAGTCTTAGACGAGCCGCCGGCCTCGCTGATCGGAAGGGACAGAGCCGAGCCTTGAAGTTGCTGGAGGCGCTTCCCGACCAGCGGAGTTATGGGATCGAGACCGAGAGGAAAGGTGCCGTCCTCTCAGCAGCGGCAGGGGCATATGTGCCCGCTTCATCGCCTAGGTAGGGAAGCACCCCTCTACATGCGCAAGCAGTTCCAAGACCTCTGACGGAAGTAGTCAATTCATCCACCACCAACAGCAGCGAGGTAGTCAATTCCATGTCCTACAAGTCCCGTCAGAAGAAGCGCGAATATCGCCAAGCCGAGCGTTCAGCCACCAGCTCGCAGAAGTCCAGCAGGGGGAAGCATCCCGACCGCTACTACCTCTCGATAGTCCGGCGCGATAGTCGCTGCGCGGCCTGTGGCGGTCACCTTCGGGTCGGCTCCGACTTCATCTACCGCCATCTCGGCAACGTCTGTCTCTGCACCGTCTGCGCCCAGCTCCAAGGCATCGCCCCGTTCATGTCCTACGCCGTGGATCAGCGCGAACGAAAGCGTCGTCGTCGCCGTAAGGAAAAGCCCATCGCCTCGCTCAGCTCGACCCCGAAGGCGGCGTGAATTGACTACCCCCGGCTCGAGGAATTGCGCCAGCCTGTCCCGGTCGCAGACGGGATCAAACGAGATCACCGCCAACGAGTCAAACCCGGTGGTTCGTCGTCGCCCTGGTGGCGGTCGTCGTCGTCTTCCAAGCACCTTCAACCCCCGCACCAATCGGCTCAGTAAACGATTTGAGCCGTCACCATCTAAGAGACCCCGAAGGAGTGATGCACAATGAGCAAGAGCTACAAGGAATGGACGCCGCCGGACCTCCAGCCCGACGCGCAGGACTACTCGGCCGACCCGATCAGCGCTCAGGTTGGCGACCGCGAAACCGAAAGGGTGATCGCTGATCCCGAGGCCGGTCTTAAACCGCCGACCGTGACTCGCGTCAGCACCCGCGCCCCGCAGCCCCGGCCGGTTGAGATAGAGCGGACGCCGCACGATCCCAACCCGCCCTACGTTGATCGAATCGAGATCCGGCAGCACCTTGAACCGCGTCCCGAGAGTGCGGACAGGTTCTCCGACGACCAGCTCAACCGGGAAGGTGCCGAGCGATGACGCGCCTTGTGCCCGACCTCCCCGCCGACGCCGGAATCAGCAGGGAAGAGGTCGCAATGTGGTTCTGCGACGACGACACGGACGAGGGAATGCGGATCTTCAACGAAGCCGCCCGCGAGATTCCGTTCTCGATGCGCACCAACAGCGAGACGGGCGAGGCTGAATATCGCCTCTCGGACATCGAAGCGATTGTGCAGGACTGGAAAGGTGAAAGGCGAGCACCACGCCGGCCCACTCGCCCGAGCGCCCCGGCTCCGGTGACCTTCGCGGACGACGACGCCGGCCTGGATGCGGTCTTGCTGAGCGCTGATGCCGGCGGCAAATCCACCAAGGGAATCCGCGTTGCCGACGCGGCCAAGCAGGCCGGGTTGACCGAGGAGGAGATGAGCGCTCGGTTGCTCGGCTCGGTCCAGCTCCGCGTCGTGGACGGCGACCTGTGCGTCGGTCTCGATGACCTGAACCGCCTGCGTAAAGAAGGCGTCATCACGAAGGTCACCAGCACGACCGAGCCGGCCACGTCCGAGACGATCGACAACCCCCTCGCCCCAGTCACCGACCCGCAGGTTGAGGCCCGAACCGAGGCGGTGGCCCGCGAGTTGGGAATCGACCTCTCGCCGGCGACCAGCTCGACAACGGACGATGCACCGAAGGTCCGGCAAGCCGGGGCGATCCTCGTCACGGCCGACGATGACGAGGGCTACAGGCTCGGCAAGCCCCGGCGCTGGGGTCAGACCTGATCCGCCCTTTGACTACTTCCCCGCCCGCCCGCTTGGGAGCTGCACCGGCTCGTTGATCCTGTGTTGGCGATCAGCGGGCCGGGGTTGAATTCATCGCCGCCGAGCTGCGGCCCTGTCGCCGCGCCCGATAGTCAATGTCGTTACCGGCCCGGAGTCAACCCGGCCCGCAGCCTACATATATATAGAGCCGCCATTTACTACCGCCTTGACTTTCTGGCGGTGATTTGGCCCTTGACTTCTTTCCCGAAAAAGCCGCTAATGGGGAAGGGTGCCGACCGCCGCACCCGACAGCCCGACCCTCCCGCAATTCTCCGTCAGCCTCGACGCTGAGACGGTCGATGCCTTGGCGGTCGCCGTCGCCCGCCGCGTTGCCGAGCTGCTGCCCGAACCGGCAGAAGACGGTTGGCTCGACTCGCGAGGCATGGCCGACTATCTCGGCGTTCCGCTTTCGATGATCCGCACGATGACCGCTCGCGGGGAGTTGCCGACGTATCAGGACCGGGAAGGCGGCAATCACTACGGCAAACGCTCCGAGCTGGACGAATGGCGGCGCTCAAACCTCCCGGCGAGGTAGTCAATTCACGCTGCCATGCCGCTGCCACGAATTGACTATCCCGCTCATAGAGCCAAAGAATTGACTACCCCTTTCCGTCGCAGACAGGGGTACAATCACACGCTCAGTAGTCAATTGCGGTCCCCCGAGCGCTGCAACGCCCGAGGGACCAGCCCAAAAGGAGAGGAACCCTCCCAATGAGCAAGCCCAAGGCTAAAGCCGCGTCCGCACCCGAGAGCGTCAAGGTCGAGCGGTGCATCTTCTACCGCCTCAACGCCGCCGGTAAGAAGGTCTACGAAATCCGCTGGCGCGATGCCGCCGGCAAATACAAGCGCCGCGTGATCGGTCCCAAGATCAGCGCAGCCCGTGCAGCTCGCGATGCGGAGCTGGCGAAGCGCGGTCGCAACGAACCGGCACCCGCCAACCCGCGCTTGACGTTCGGTGAGGCGGCAGACGGCTTCGTAGAGAACCGGATCGCGGATCTTCGTGAATCGACGCAGGCCGGCCACAAGTGGGCGCTCGACCAGCACCTACGCCCCCGGTTCGGCGCTCGCCGGCTCGACCGCATCACCGCCGACGATTGGGCGAGCTTCATTCGCGACTGCCGCGCCGCCGAGCTGAAAGACGGGACTATCGAGACGATCCTTCGCAGCGCTCGCGGGGTCTACCAGTACGCAGCTCGCCGGCTCGACTGGCACGGTCGAAACACGCTGGCGCTGCTGGACCGGCGGGAGCTTCCCAGTCCCGGCAACAAAGCCCCGCACCGCCTGTTCACCGAAGACGAGGTAGCCGCGACGTTGCGGGCATCGACCGGCCAGTACCGCGTGATCTTCGCCGTGGCGGCGACGGTCGGTAGTCGGATCAGCGAAACGCTCGGCTTGACGATTGACAACCTCGACCTTGCCGACCTCGACCACGCGGCGATCAGCTTCACTCACCAGATCGACCGCAAGGGCAAGCGCGTTCCGCTCAAGACCGACGCGGCCGAAAGGACGATTGAGATCCCCCGCTCGCTCGCCTTGCTGCTTGCCGAGCATCTACTGACTACCGCCGACCGCCGGGGCTTCGACGGCAACCCGCCATATGTCTTCTGCACTGCCACGGGCCGGCCTCTCTCTCAGCGCAACGTCACTCGCGAGCTGCGCGGTGCGATGAAGCGGGCCAAGCTCGACAACGGCCGGCTCGCCTTCCCGATCCTCAGCGAGACCGACGCCGACGACAACCCGGTCAAGATCGAGCGCGGCGTCTTGCCCTCCTTCCATTCCTTCCGCCACACCGCCGCGTCTCAAGTGATCGCGGACGGCGACGGTGCAGAGGAGGCAGCTTGGATGCTCGGACACAAAGACAGCACCGTCACGCGCCGCGTGTACGTGGCCGAGATCGCATCGGCCGAGCGCAGCTCCAAACGCCGGGCCAAGCTAGAGGCGCGGATGGGTTCGACGCTGGCCGGTCTTGGCAGCGCTCATGGCAGCACGGGGACCGATCAGGACCGGGAAGTACCTACTACTGAAACCGGCACCGTTGTAGAGCTGAGGCCAAAACAGGCGGCGACCAGCTAGGACCGATGCGCCCGCTTCCTCATGGTAAGGAAGGGGTCACGAGTTCGAGTCTCGTTCCGGGCTTCCTAGAGACCCCGCAAAACGAACTTCGATCGGCACCGGGCACGACGAGCGCACGCCCGACGCTCGGAGGTCTCGCCCATCTCGGCCGGCCTCGACGAGCAGAAGGTCAGAGACGGCCGACCGAGAACCTGGCGGTGCGGCGCGAGCCAGTCACCGGTCGCTCCCCGTCAGCACCCTGATGAGGTCATCGACCAAGGCCCTGTCGAGTCGCCGCCTGGTTGCGAGGACGCGGTACCAGATGGCACCGAAGACGAGGTCGAGTACGACCGCGGGCGCGGGGTGGGGCGGCAGGTCGCCCCGCTTCCGGGCCCGCTCGACCACCACGGCGAGCGCATCGCGGCGCCGCTGCAGAAAGGACTCGCGGAACCGCTCACCGAAGGCCTCGTCGACCTGCGCCTCCGCCATCAGCGCCCGCAGCAGGTCGGCGATCGCCCGGTTGTTGGCCATCTTGTAGCTCGCGGTGAGGAAGGCACGTAGGTCGGCGGCGTAGCTGCCGTGATCGTTGATCGGTACTGCCAGGTCCGCCTTCGTCGCCCCCGCCTCCAGCAGAACGTCGGCCTTGGTCGGCCACCACCGGTAGATCGTCTGCTTGCCCACCCCGGCGCGGGACGCGATCCCCTCGATGGTCAGCTTCCCGTAGCCGCTCTCCGCGGCGATCTCGAGGGCCGCTGTCAGGATCGCCCACCGCGCCTCCTCACTTCGCGGCCGGCCCCGCTGTGCGTCCGCCATCACGCCGCCGAGTTTACAAGACGCAGCGTTTCGTATGCTATTTTCGAGACGTAGCGATTCGTAAAGGACAGGAGCGGAACATGCATGCAGTGATTGTGGGCGGAACTTCAGGAATCGGTCTCGCCGCGGCGAAGCGGATCGCGGACGAAGGGCACGACGTCACGGTGACGGGACGCGACGAGGCCAAGATCGCGGCTGTCCCGGCGCCCATCAAGGGCGAGCGCCTCGATGGCACCCACCGTGACGCGGTGGCCGACTTCTTCGGCCGGACCGGCAAAGTGGACCACCTCGTCCTCGCGTTCAGCCCCGGCCCGGTCGGCGTCGGCGCACTGGCCGACCTCGATCCTGCCGACATCCGTACCGCCTTCGAAGGCAAGCTCTTCGCTTACCTCGACATCATCGCTCGGGCCCGCGTGACCGGCTCGATCACGATGATCTCCGCCGCCAGCGCCCGCGCCGCCGCGGCCGGGACCGTCGCCCTCTCCGCCGTCAACGGCGCGATCGAGCGAGTCATCCCGCCGCTGGCCGCCGAACTGGCGCCGGTGCGGGTCAACGCTGTCTCGCCAGGCGTCATCGACACCCCCTGGTGGTCGTCGTTCCCTGCCGAGGCGCGGCAGGCGCAGTTCGAGGAACTAGCCGCGGCCACCCCCACGGGCCGCATCGGTGACGACACCGACGTCGCCGCGGCGATCGCCTATGTCATCGGCGCGACTTTCGTCACCGGCACGGTCCTTCCGGTGGACGGCGGCCTCACCCACGCATGAGCGACCCCCGCGGGCGTGCCCGGCTTCGGAAGGGCCAACCCTCCCATGCACGGCAACCGTGGCGGCGGCGCCAAGTGTCAGAGAGGTTTCAGAGTTGCGGCGTAGGGTGAGCCGCAGCGATGCGTCGCCCCGGGCGACAAGGAGTGACGGAGGTGATTGCGGATCCCCCGCGGCCGCGAACGACGGCCACGGTCGCCTTCGTGGTCGGCGCGGCGAGCCTCGGCACCGAGATCGGCGCGGCGCGGCTGCTGGCCCCCTTCTTCGGCGATTCGACGTTCGTCTGGGCCAACACGATCGCGACGATCCTGGTCGGCCTGGCCGCCGGGTATTGGTTCGGCGGCAGGCTGGCGGACAGGCGGCCGCGCCTCTCGGTCATGTGCGCGCTGATCGCGGCGGCGGCCGTGCTGCTGGCGCTCGTGCCGTTCGTCGCCCGCCCGTTGCTCGGAGCCGCGTCGAGCGCGCTGGACGAGGTCTCGGCCGGGGCCTTCGTCGGTTCGCTCGTCGGCGTGCTGGGGCTGGTCTTCCTGCCGGTCTGCCTGCTCGGCGCCGTCGCCCCGTTCACGATCCGCCTGTCCGTCGCGGAGGTGGCGGACGCCGGCAGGGTGAGCGGGCGGATCTACGCCGTCTCGACGATCGGCTCGCTGGTCGGGACCTTCCTCGCCGCGCTGCTCCTGATCCCGGCGATCGGCACGCGCAAGACCTTCCTCGTGTTCGCGCTCTCGCTGGCGCTCGTCGCGATGGTGGGTCTGCCGCGTCGCCTGATCCTGATCCCGCTGGCGGTCGGCGCCCTGTTCGTCGTCCCGGTCGGGGCGGTGAAGCCGCCCGGGGCCGGCGAGCGGCTTCTCTACGAGGAGGAAACGCCCTACCAGTACGCCCGCGTCGTGGAGCGCCCCGACGGCGAGCGGCTGCTTGAACTCGACGAAGGCCAGGCGGTCCACTCCGTCTACCGGCCCGGCTCCTTCCTGACCGGCGGCTACTGGGACGATTCGCTGGTCCTGCCGTTCGCGACCCGGGGCGGTCCGCCGCGGCGCATCGCGATCCTCGGCGACGCCGCCGGGTCGATGGCCAGGGGCTACGGGCACTTCTTCCCCCGGACGCGGATCGACGCCGTCGAGATCGACGCGGCCGTGACCGCGATCGGCAGGCGCTTCTTCAACCTCGCCGCGCCGCATCTGAGGACGATCACCGCCGACGCGCGCGTCTTCGTCCGGAACCCCGGCCCCGACTACCAGGCGATCATCCTCGATGCCTATCGCCAGCCCTACATCCCCTTCCACCTCACCACGCGCGAGTTCTTCGAAGAGCTTCGCGAAAGGCTGGCTCCGGGTGGGGTCGTCCTGGTCAACGTCGGCCACCCGGAAGGATCCGACGAGCTCGAGAAGGTCCTCGCGGCGACCATGGAGTCCTCGCTGCCGTTCGTCAGCAGCGAGCCGTTCGACCGGACGAACACCTGGCTGCTCGGGGCGATGAGACGACCCCGTCCGGCCCGCATCCTCGCCGCCCGCTGGCTGCTGGCCCCGCCCCTCGACCCGATCGCCGCGAGGGCCGCCCGGCGGATGCGCCCGCCGCCGACGGGTGGCGAGGTCTACACCGACGATCACGCGCCGATCGAATGGCTGATCGACCGCTCGCTGCTGGGCTACGCCGAGGGGGATCGCTGATGGCGCCGGCTCGCCCGCCCCTTCAGGGTCGGCTGGAGCCGGTGCGGCCGGCGAGCGCGGCGCGGAGCTCCTCGCTTTCCGACCACAGCGCCGCGGCCTTGCCCGGGTCGTAGGACTCCGGCGAGGACGTCCCTGGCCTGCCCCGGTCGAAGTAGAGGCATCGTGGCTCGGTGGGGAGGGGTCCGACGGCGAGCTCGGCCAGGTGCCGAGCCGCCTCGTCGGTCGTGGTCGTCATCGGCAGGCGGGGCAGGAGGTGGCGCCAGGCGAGGCGCGCGAGCGGGCCGTAGTCGCGGGCCAGCCCCGAGCCCGGCATCAGGCCCGGGTTGAAGGCGACGGCGCGCAGGCGGTCGGTGGGCCGGAGCGCGTCGAAGCGCCGTTGGAGCTCGTAGGCGAAGAGGACGTTGCAGAGCTTCGACGTGGTGTAGCGGACCTGGCCGGCCCGCCTCGAGACCTCCGCGGGCGCCTCGGGCGGGTGGGCGAGCTCGCCGACCGGCCGCAGCCGCGGGGCGGGCATGCCGGTGTGCCGGCCGGGGTCATGGGTGTCGCTGGCGACGACGACGACGCGCGAGCCCGGGGGCAGCGAGTCGAGCAGCCCGGTGACGAGCGCGAAGTGGCCGAGGTGGTTGACGCCGAAGGTCCGCTCGATGCCGTCCTCGGTCCGCTCGAGGCCGCTCGGCACCTGGACGCCGGCGTTGCAGACGAGCGCCGTCGGGCCGGGCCCGGGCGCGGCGCGCAGGCGGTCGATGAAGGCTTCGACCGAGGCGAGCGAGGCGAGGTCGAGCGCCAGCACGCGACCGCGCTCCGGCGCGCCCAGCTCGGCGAGGATCGCCGCGCCCCGGGCGACGTCGCGCACCGCGAGGACGACCTCCGGGCCAGGGCGGCCGTGCAGGAGGCGCACGCAGTCGCGGCCGAGGCCCGAGGTGGCGCCGGTGACGATCACGGTGCCGGGCGCCGCGTCGTGGAGGCGCTCTGTCGCCTGCGCGCGCACCTCCTCGACCGGCGCGGTGACGGTCTCGTCCTCGTGGTCCTCGTGCGAGAGCATGTAGAAGTGTAGAAAGGCCGCGGGAAGCTCGGATGCTCCCGCACCGCGAGCGCCGCGGGCGAGGCCTGACCGGGACGGCCGCGCGTCAGATCGAGCCCGCGCCGTCGCGGGCGTGGCGGATCGTCAGGTCGAGCAGGCCGGGGAAGCGCGCGTCGAGGTCGGCGCGGCGGAGGCTGTTGAGGCGGCGCGTCCCCTCGTCGCGCTGGCGGATGACGCCGGCATTCCGGAGCGCCTTGAAGTGGGCGCTCTGGGTCGACTTGCTGACCGGGAGGGCGAAGGTGGTGCAGGCGAGCTCGCCGTCCGGGCCGGCCTCCGCGAGCCGGGCGACGATCGCCAGGCGCACCGGGTCGCCGAGCGCCGCCATCACGGCCTCGAAGCGGATCTCGTCGCGGTCGGGATGGACGAGGTCGGTGGCGGTGCGGCTTGCCATGGAAGGAGGCTAGCAACATGTTCGGCTGAGCCGAACATCCGCTATGTTCGTCAAACACGAACATGAGACGGACAGCGGAGGTGGGCCGATGGCGATGAACGACGGGTCGATCGCGACGGGGCGGGGGGTCGGCAGCCTCCCTCGCCCGGGCGCGGCGGTGAGGTTCTGGGGCGTCGCCTACGCGCTGCTGGTCATGCTCGTCGGGACCAATCTCGCGTCCGCACTCTACGGGCGCTACGAGGTCGACTTCGGCTTCTCGCCGGTCGTCCTGACCGCCATCTTCGCCGCCTACGTCGCCGCCCTGATCCCCGCGCTCCTCCTGGGCGGGCCGCTCTCGGACGCGATCGGGCGCCGGTCGGTGCTGCTGCCTGCGATCGGGGTCGCGGCGGCGGCCGCGCTCCTGTTCGCGCTCGCCGACGGCGTCGCGATGCTGTTCTGCGCCCGCGTCCTGCAGGGGATCGCGGTCGGCACCGCGTCGGGGGCGCTGACCGCGGCGCTGAGCGAGCTCGAGCCGCGCGGCGACGGCCGCCGGGCGGCGCTGACCGCGACGGTCGCCTCGATGGGTGGCCTCGGTCTCGGTCCCCTGCTCGGCGGCGCGCTCGCCCAGTACGGCCCCGATCCGCTGCGCTCGCCCTTCCTCCTCGAGATCGCCCTCCTGGTGCCGGCCGCTCCGGCGCTCGCCGCCTTGCCCTCCTCCGCGCGCCGCCCGTGGCGCCCGCGCCGCCCCGAGCTCCCGGCCGCCATGCGGAGCGCCTTCGCGCTCACCGCCTCGCTCAGCTTCCTCGCCTTCGCCGTGATCGGGGTCTGCCTCGCCCTCGTCCCGAGCTACGTCGCCGAGCTCACGGGCGACGACAACCTCATGCTCGGGGGTGGCGCGGTCGCCCTGATGCTCGCGTTCTCCGTGGCCGCCCAGCTCCTCGGCCACGGTCGCCCGGCGGCCGCGCTCGAGTCGGCCGGGGTCCCGTTGCTCGCGGCCGGCCTGGCGCTCCTCATCCTCGCCGGGGCGGCCGACTCGCTGCCGCTGCTCCTGGCCGCGATCGCGGTGGCGGGTGCCGGGCAGGGCCTCACCTTCCTCGCCGGCCTCGCCGCCGTCAACGACGCCGCCCCGCCCGAGCGCCGCGGCGAGGTCGTCTCGACCTTCTACGTCGTCGTCTACCTCGGGGTGGGACTGCCGGTCGTCGGCGTCGGCCTCCTCGCCGACTCGGTGGGGCTCCTCGCCGCCGTCCGGTGGTTCGCCGCCCTGATCGCCGCGCTCTGCCTGGTGGCGATGGCGGTCCGGCGTCGCTACGTTTCTGGACCACGATGACCGAGCCAGGGCCCGCGGAGCTGCAGGCGATGGTCCCGATGGCGACGACGCTCGGGATCGAGCTGCTCGAGGCCGGACCGGGCCAGGTTGTCGCGCGGATGGGCTGGGCGCCGGAGCGCTGCACGGTAGGCGGGGTGATGCACGGTGGCGCGCTGATGTCCCTCGCCGACACCGCGGGCGCGATCTGCGCCTTCCTCGACCTCCCCGAGGGCGCGGTCGGCACGGCGACGATCGAGTCGAAGACGAACCTGCTGCGGGCCGTCCGGGAGGGATCGGTCACCGCGAGGAGCCGCCCCCTCCACCACGGCTCCACCCTGGCCGTGATCGAGACCGAGCTGCGCGACGACCGCGAGCGCCTCGTCGCGAAGACGGCCCAGACCCAGATCTACCAGTACCCGCGCGACCGCTCCGCCGGCTGAGCGGCTCGAGCTCAGGCCTCCAGCTGTTCCTTATGGTCCTCTGGGGACCATAAGGAACAGCGCTCAGGCCGACGCCGCCAGCAGACGCTCGAGGGTCGTGAGCGCGGACCTGGTCGCGATCGCCTCGCGCGCCGCGGCGATCCCGGCCTCGACCGAATCGCAGAGTCCGGCGACGCGGAGCCGGAGCATCGCCCCGAGGACGACGGCGGTGGCGGACGCGCCGTCTTCCTCGCCTTCGAGGACGGCGCGGGAGATCGCCGCCGACTCGGCCGGCGCGGCGGCGCCGGACGGGAGGCGGAGGTTGAGTTGCTGGGGCATGTCGATCCCGTCGAGGCCGCTCGCCTGCGGGCGGGCCGGGCGGGGGACGTCGGAGCCCTCGATGCCGCGCACGGCGAGCGAGCCCTCCGCCCGGAGGCGTCGGAGGGCGCCGACGATGCGGGGGCCGTAGGGCTGGTGGGCGTAGCCGACGACGAAGCGCTCCGCGCCGAGGTGGTCGACGAGCTTCTCGGCCGAGTGGATCGGGCCGCGGAGGCCGACCTCGTCGCGGATGCGGGCGAGGTGGTCCCAGCCCTCGATCGCCTCGCCGCTGTGGACGACGGCGACGCCGCTCTCGGCCAGCATGCGGCGCGAGGCGTCGAGGCTCGGGCGCGCCGGGCCGCCCAGCGCCGCCATCACGTCGGCGGGGCTGGTCCCGTACTTGGGGCCGATCCGCTCGCCGCAGTGGACGACGCACGGCGCCCCCGCGGCGGCCGCCACCACCGCCGCGGCGAGCGAGAGCTGCGGCGAGTCCGCCACCCCGTCGTAGGCGCCCGCGCAGGCGACCGCGCCGGGGCGCACCGGCTCGCGCGAGCGCGCCGCGTCGCGCAGGCCCTGCGCCAGGCCGGCCAGCTCCTCGGGCTCCTCGCCCTTGGTCCGCATCGCGATCAAGAAGGCGCCCGCCTGGGCGTCGGAGACCTCGCCCGCGAGGAGGGCCCGCATCGCGTCGCGCGCCTCGTCGAAGCTCAGCGAGCGGCTGCCGCGCGGCCCGGTGCCGACCGCCTTGATCGTCGCCCGGAAGCCGGCGTAGCTGCTGCGGCCGTGGGTCTGGTCGGCGTCGATCATCATGGCTGCCTCCGATCTGTCCGTCGCGTCGCTCATCGGTCGAAGCGGTAGCCGACGCCGCGCACGGTCTTGATCCGGCCCGCGTGCTCGGTGCCGAGCTTGGCGCGCAGGCGCCGCACGTGGACGTCGACGGTGCGGGCGCCGCCGTAGTAGTCGTAGCCCCAGACCCGGTTCAGCAGCGCCTCGCGGGAGAAGACCCGGCCGGGGTGGGTGACGAAGAAGCGCAGCAGCTCGTACTCCTTGAAGGCGAAGTCGATCGGCTCCTCGTCGACCGTCACCTGGTAGGTGTCGAGGTCGACCCGCAGCGAGCCGACGGCGACCACCTTCAGTTCCTCGCCGCCGCCGATCGCCCGCCGGGCGCGCGCGATCCGCGTCTCCAGCTCGGCCGCGGTGAAGGGCGGCATGAGGAGCTCCTCGGTCGTCGGCACCCGGTCGCCGAGGTCGTCGGGCCGCAGCGCCAGCAGGATCGGCACGTCGGCGAAGGCGTCGTCGTCGCGCAGGCGCCCGCACACCGCTTCGTCGCCGACCACCACGGCGAGGTCGGGCGGGCGCCGCGCGGCGCCGTCCTCGCCGCTGGGGCGGAGGCTGCCGTTGGCGTGGACCAGCCGCGGCGTGTAGCCGAGCTCGGCGACCTCGGAGGCCATCTCGGCGCCGCGGTCGGAGTCGGGGCTGTAGATCCACGCATCGGCCATCGGCGCTCAGAGCCACCTCAGGTAACGGTCGCGGTCGAAGTCGGTGACGGCGGCGCGGTAGGCGTCCCACTCGCCGCGTTTGTTGGAGACGTACCAGTCGCAGAGGGTGTCGCCGAGCGTGTCGCGGGCGAATTCGGAGCGGTTGAAGAGCTCGGTCGCCTCGCCGAGGTCCCCCGGCAGCGGCGGCGCCTCGGTTCCCTCGCCGGCCTCGGGGCCGAGCTGGTACCCGCGCTCGATCCCGCGCAGCCCCGCCCCCAGCACCATCGCGAAGAGCAGGTAGGGGTTGGCGGCGGCGTCGGGGGAGCGCAGCTCGATCCGGGCGCTCTCGGGTCGGCCGGGGCGCCCGCTCGGCACCCGCACCAGCGCGTTCGCGCCGTCGCTGGTCCAGTTGACGTGGGTCGGCGCCTCCATCCCGGCGATCAGTCGCTTGTAGGAGTTGACCCACTGGTTGGAGACGGCGGCGGTCTCGCCCGCGTGGGCGAGGATCCCGGCCAGGAACTGGGCGCCGCGCGGGGCGAAGCGGTCGTCCCCGCCGAAGAAGAGGTTGTCGTCCCCTTCGTACACCGAGAGGTGGAGGTGCATGCCGCTGCCGCTGAGGCCGTCGAGCGGCTTCGGCATGAAGGTCGCGAACAGGCCGAGGTCGCGGGCGATCTCCTTGACGACGATGCGGAAGGTCGTGATCGCGTCGGCCATCGCCAGGGCGTCGGTGTGCTTGAGGTGGATCTCGTGCTGGGACGGCGCCACCTCGTGGTGGGTGGCGGTCACCGGGATCCCGACCGCCTCCAGGTGCTCGATCGCGCGGCGACCGAAGTCGGAGACGACGTCCTGGACGGTGAGGTCGAAGTAGCCGCCGTTGTCGAGCGGCGCGGGCGGCCGGCCCGGCTCCTGCTTCTCGTCGAAGAGGAAGAACTCGAGCTCGCAGCCGACCTGCAGGGTGAGGCCGGCCTCGGCGGCCTGGTCGAGGACCCGGCAGAGCGCTTGCCGGCTGTCGCCGGCGAAGGGGGCGCCGTCGGGCGTCTTCAGGTCACAGACCATCCGCGCCGTGCGGTGGCCGTTCGTCCAGGGCAGGACCTGGAAGGAGCCCGGCACCGGCCAGGCGTAGACGTCGCGTTCGGAGCCGCGCGCGCCCGCCTCGATCGCCGAGCCGTCGAGGCCGACGCCCTCCAAGAGCGCCGCTTCCAGCTCCGAGGCCGGCACCGCGAGGCTCTTCAGCGACCCGACCACGTCGACGAACCAGAGCCGCACGAAGCGGACCCCGCGCTCCTCGACCACGCGCATCACGTATCGGGCATCGGCCTGCACCCGACCAGCCTAGGTTTGGCGCCTGGGTCGGCATTGCTCCCGCTGTCCAAAATCGACGGCCTCCGAGCCGCCGCTCCGGAGTGCCATGTTTCGAGACGGTTACGCGGCCCGCGCCGGGGCCGGCTCGCGCTCCCCCGCCGGATCGCGCCGCAGGTAGAAGAACCAGGTCATCGCGGCGAGGACGACGTAGCCGGCGAGGAAGACCCAGAGAGCCGGCACCGACCAGTCCGCGTGGGCGCGGGCGATCGCGGCTTTCGCGGCGGGCGTCTCGGCGGCGCTCACCAGGGCGGTGACGCCGAGGCTCGCCTGGCGCAGCACCACCTGGATCAGGAAGCCGCCGAGGGCGCCGACCGCGCCCGCGATCCCGATCGCCGCCGCCGCGCGGCGCTTGAAGGCGACCGCGGTCGCGGCGGGGTCGGCGCCGGTCTCGCGCGCGTCGCGCCGCCCGAGCTCGGCGAAGATCGAGGGGATCATCCGGTAGGTCGAGCCGTTGCCCATCCCGGCGAGCAGGAAGATCCCCATGAAGGCGGCGAAGAAGACCGGGAAGCTGTGGCTTTCGACCCCGACGATCGCGAGCGCCGCGAACGCGCCCATGCCGAGGAAGCACCCGAGCGTGACCGGGGCGCCGCCGGCGCGATCGGCGAGCCAGCCGCCGAGCGGGCGCGAGAGCGAGCCGATCAGGGCGCCGACGAAGCCGAGCCCGGCGAGGTAGGTGGCGATGAACGGGTGGGAGGCGAGGAACTCCGGGAAGGTGTTCTTGATCACCAGCGGCAGCACGCACGAGTAGCCGATGAAGGAGCCGAAGGTGCCGATGTAGAGCAGCGAGACGATCCAGGTCTGGCCGCTGCCGAGCGCCTTCACGTAGGCCTCCTTGTCGCTCTTCGCCTGGCTCAGGCTGTCCATGTGGCGCCAGGCGAGGAAGGCCGCGGCGACGATGAACGGCATCCACACAAGGCCCGCGTAGGCGAGGTGCACGCTGTGTTCGGGCAGCTTCACGGCGGCCGTCGGGACGCCGACGACGATCACCAGGGGCACCAGGAGCTGGGTGATCGCGACGCCGAGGTTGCCGCCCGCCGCGTTCAGCCCGAGCGCCAGGCCCTTCTTGGCTTCGGGATAGAAGAAGGAGATGTTCGACATCGAGGAGGAGAAGTTGCCGCCGCCGAACCCGGCCGTGGCGGCGCAGGCGAGGAGCACCCAGAACTGCGCCTCGTGCCCTCGTTCGGCGAGCCACCCGCTGGGGACGACGACCGCCAAAAGGAGGCAGGGGATCATCAGCAGCGAGGCGCTGATCGTGGTCCAGAGCCGGCCGCCGAAGCGCGGCACCGCGAAGGTGTAGGGGATGCGCAGGAACGAGCCGATCAGGTTCGGCACCGCGGTCAGCCAGAAGGCCTCCGAGAGCGACATCTCGATCCCGGCGTTGCCGAGGTTGATCACGACGATCGTCCACAGCGTCCAGATCGAGAAGCCGAGGTTCTCGGCGAAGATCGAGAGCACCAGGTTGCGGCGGGCGATCCGCCTCCCCCGCGACTCCCAGAAGTCGGGGTCCTCCGGTTCCCAGCGGTCGATCCAGTGGGCCCTGTTCGCCCTGATCGTGTTCCTGATCATGTTCGTGCCCTCCTGATCGGCGCTTTCCGCGACAGGAGGGCGAAGCTAGGGACCGTCGGTATCGACTCCGTGACCCCTTCGTTTCGGGCATGTCACGGCTCCGCGAAGGCTTCGTGACGGACCGTGAGCCCCCACGCGCTCCGCTGTTCTTTATGGCCCCCACAGGGCCATAAAGAACAGCGGAAGGGAGGCCGAAGAAACGTGCTGTTCACAGAGGCGTCGTCAGGCCGAAACGGTCGCGACGCGGCGCGGAAACGAGGGCCGGCCACGATCGTCGCCTGGCCGAAGAAGTCCACACCCTCTGCCCCTACTGCGGCGTCGGCTGCGGCCTGGTCGCGCGCGCCGAAGGGGGGCGCGTCACCGCCGTGGAGGGCGACCCGACCTACCCGGTGAACCGCGGCCGCACCTGCCGCAAGCCGCTCGAGCTGGCGAGCGCCGTCCACGCCGCCGACCGGGCCACGGTGCCGCTGGTGCGCGAGCGCCGCGATGTCCGCTTCCGCGAGGCGTCGTGGGAGGAGGCGATCGGCGGGCTGGCGGGCCGCCTCGCCGCGATCGTCGCCGCGCACGGCCCCGACGCCGTCGCCTTCTACGTCTCCGGCCAACTCCTGACCGAGGACTACTACGCGGTCAACAAGCTCGCCAAGGGCTTCATCGGCACCAACAACGTCGACTCGAACTCGCGCCTCTGCATGTCCTCGGCGGTCGCCGGCTACGGCGGCGCCTTCGGCTTCGACGGCCCGCCGCCCGCCTACGCCGACATCGGCCTCGCCGACTGCCTGCTGCTCCTGGGGACGAACACCGCGGCCTGCCACCCGATCGTCTGGAGCCGCGTCCGCGACCGCCGCGCCGAGGGCGCGAGCGTGATCTGCGTCGACCCGCGCGAGACCCAGACGGCGCGCGAGTCGACCATGCACCTGCCGGTCCGCCCGGGCACCGACCTGCCGCTGCTGAACGCGATGCTGAACGTGATCGAGCGCGAGGGGATGGTCGACGAGGACTTCGTCGACCGCTCGACGAGCGGTTGGGAGGAGGCGCTGGCGGTGGCCCGCGAGTGGTCGCCGGAGCGCGCCGCCCGGGCCTGCGGGATCGAGGCGGCGGCGATCGAGGAGGCGGCGCGGCGCTTCGGCGGCAGCGCCCGCTCGATGGTGCTCTGGTCGATGGGGGCGAACCAGTCGCGCGTCGGGACGCTGAAGAACCGGGCGATGATCAACCTCTGCCTGGCGACCGGGCAGATCGGCCGCCCGGGCACCGGGCCGCTCTCCCTGACCGGGCAGCCGAACGCGATGGGCGGGCGGGAGACCGGCGGCCTCGCCCACCTGCTGCCCGGCTACCGGCGCGTGGACGACGCGGAGGACCGCGCCGCGATGGAGCGCCACTGGGGCCTCGAGGGGAGCGGCCGCTGCATCTCCGCCGAGCCCGGATTGGCGGCGCTCGACCTCTTCGACGGCCTCCGCGAGGGGCGCGTGAAGGCGGTCTGGATCGTCGCCACCAACCCGGCCGTCTCGTTGCCCGACTCCGCCCGCGCCCGCGAGGCGCTGGAGCGCGCCGAGCTCGTCGTCGTCCAGGACGCCCACCACCCGACCGAGACCTCGGCGCTCGCCGACGCCGTCCTGCCGGCCGCCGCCTGGCCGGAGAAGCAGGGGACGATGACGAACTCCGAGCGGCGCGTCGGGCTGGTCCGCAAGCTCCTCGAGCCGCCCGGCGAGGCGCTGCCGGACTGGCGCATCTTCGCCCGCCTCGCCGCCGCGCTCGGCCACGGCGCGCACTTCGACTGGGCCGGGCCGGAGCAGGTCTTCGCCGAGTTCGCCGCCGCGACGGCGGGGCGGCCCTGCGACCTCAGCGGCCTCAGCCACGGCCGGCTGATGATGCGGGGAAGCGTCCAGTGGCCGGTGCCCGACCGCCACTCAGAGGGCACCGAGCGCCTCTACGGCACCGGGCGCTTCCCGACGGCCGACGGCCGCGCGCGCTTCGCGGCGACGCCGCAGGAGGACCCGGCGGAGCTGCCGGGCCGCCGCTTCCCGGTCCAGCTGACGACCGGCCGGGTCGCCGAGCACTGGCACACGATGTCGCGGACCGGCAAGTCGGCGCGCCTGCGCAAGGCGGCGCCGGAGCCGCTGCTCGAGGTGAGCGCCGCCGACGCCGAGCGCTACGGCCTGCGCGACGGCGGCAAGGCGCGGATCGTCTCGCGGCGCGGCGAGTCGGTGATGCGGGTGAAGGTCGCGGCGGGCATGAAGGAGGGCGTCGCCTTCGCTCCCTTCCACTGGGGCGCCCGCTACGCGCCCGCGGGCGGCGGCCAGGCCAACCGCGCCACCAACCCGGTCGTCGATCCCGTCTCCAAGCAGCCGGAGCTGAAGGCGGCGGCGGTGCGGCTGGAGCCGGTCGACGAGCGCGCCGCCGCGGCGCCGCGGCCGGCGCCGCCGCTCCGCGTCGTCGTGGTGGGCACCGGGATGGCGGCGATGGAGTGCGTCGAGGAGCTGACCCGCCGCCGCCCCGCCGACACGCTGGCGATCACGATGCTCGGCGAGGAGCCCGGCACCCCGTACAACCGGATCGCGCTCTCGCGGCTCCTGGCCGGCGAGGTCGGCGCCGAGGGCCTCGAGCTGAAGCCGCGGGGCTGGTTCGAGCAGCAGGGGGTGGAGCTGTTCGACGGCTGCCCGGCGACCCGGATCGACACCGGCACGCAGGTCGTCCACGACGCGGCGGGGCGGGCGCATCCCTACGACGCGCTGGTGCTGGCGACCGGCTCGCGCCCCTTCGTCCCGCCGCTGCCCGGCGCCGCGGACCCGCGCGTCCTGCGGTTCCGCACGATCGACGACGTCGCGGCGATCGAAGCGGCGGCCGACGACGCCGACTCCGCGGCGGTGATCGGCGGCGGCCTGCTCGGCCTGGAGGCGGCGGCGGGGCTGCGCAGCAAGGGCCTGCGGGTCACCGTGCTCGAGCTGGCGCCCCACCTGATGCCCCAGCAGCTCGACCCCCACGGGGCGGCGATGCTCGCCACCGCGCTGCGCAAGCTCGGCATCGAGAGCCGCTGCGGGGTGACGGCCCGCGAGTGCGCGCCGGAGGGCGTCGTACTCGACGGCGAGGACGGGCCCGTGGCCGCCGACCTGACCGTGGTCGCGGTCGGCATCCGGGCCGAGACGACGCTCGCGGCGGCGGCCGGGATCGAGGTGGGGCGGGGGATCCTGGTCGACGACTCGATGCGGACCGACGCGCCCTCGGTGTGGGCGATCGGCGAGTGCGCCGAGCACCGCGGCGTCGTCCACGGCCTCTGGGCGCCCGCGGGCGCGCAGGCGCGGACGGCGGCCGCCGCGATCGCCGGCGACGCCGCCGCCTTCCACGCCGAGGTCCCGGCCACCAACCTGAAGGTGGCAGGCACGCCGCTCTTCGCCGGCGGCGACCCGCGGGCGGCGGGCGACGAGCTGGTCTGGATCGACGGCCGCCGTGGCGTCTACCGGCGCCTCGTCCTCGACGGCGAGCGCCTGGTGTCGGCGACGCTGCTCGGCGACGTCGAGGGGGCGCGCGAGCTCTCGACCCTGCTGCGCTCCGGCGAGGCGGTCCCCGAGAGCCTGCTCGGTCCGCCGGGCGCCGCCGCGAGCGAGGCGCCGACCGATCCCGAGGCGCTGGTCTGCAGCTGCAACGCGGTCTCGCGCGGGGAGATCGAGGGCGCGATCCGCTCCGGCGCCGCGCTCTCGACCGCCGACATCGGGCGGGTCACCCGCGCCGGCACCGGCTGCGGCTCCTGCGTCGCGGAGATCGAGGCGCTGCTGGCCGCCCATGATTCATCGATTCGAAACACGGAGGAAGCGCGGGGGAAACGAACGCCCGCCAGGATCGGCGCATGAGCTCGCACGGGATCACGATCGTCGGCGGCGGGATCGCCGCGCAGGCGCTCTGCGAAGAGGTGCGCGAACGCGACGCGAGCGTGCCGCTGAAGATGATCTGCGGCGAGCCGTGCCTGCCGTACGACCGGGTGCGGCTCTCGGAGATCCTCGTCTCCGGCGAGGAGCCGGAGGCGCTGACCCTGCGGCCCGCCGAGTGGTACGAGGACAACGCGGTACGGCTGCTGGCGGGCCGCCGGGTGGAGGGGATCGACGCCGGCTTCGGCCGCCTCACGCTCGACGGCGGCGAGACCCTGGCCTACCACCGGGTCGTGCTGGCGACCGGCTCACGGCCGCTGATGCCGCCGCTGCCCGGGATCGAGCTGCCCGGCGTGATCCCCTTCCGCGACCCGGCCCACTGCGAGGCGATCCGCGTCGCCGCCGCGGCGGGCGCCCGGATCGCGGTGATCGGCGGCGGCCTGCTCGGCCTCGAGGCCGCCTACGGCGTCGCCTCGCAGGGCGCGCGGGTGAGCGTCGTGCACCTGATGGACCGCCTGATGGAGCGCCAGCTCGACGACGGCGCCGCCGAGCTTTTGCGGCCGGCGATGGAGGAGCTCGGCGTCGAGGTGCTGCTCGGGCGCCAGACCGAGCGGATCCTGGGAGGCGAGCGGGCCGAAGGCCTGCGCCTCGCGGGCGGCGAGGAGCTGCCCGCCGACCTGGTCGTGGTCAGCATCGGCATCCGCGCCGAGGCCTCGCTTGCCGCCGCGGCGGGGATCGAGGTCGACCGCGGCATCGTCGTCGACGACGCGATGCGGACCAGCGCCCCGGGCGTCTGGGCCGTGGGCGAGTGCGCCGAGCATCGCGGCACCGTCTACGGGCTGGTCGCGCCGATCCGCGAGCAGGCGGCGGTCGCCGCCCGGTCGCTGCTCGGCGAGGAGGTCGCCTACGAGGGCTCGCTCCAGTGGGCGAAGCTGAAGGTGATGGGCGTCGACGTCGTCTCGATCGGCGTGCCGGAGGGCGCGCGGGAGGCGGTCGTCGCCGACGCCGAGGCGCCCTCCTACCGCAAGCTGGTGCTGGCCGAGGGCCGTGCCGTCGGGGCGATCCTGCTCGGCGACACCCGCGGCAGCGAGGACCTGCTGGCGGCGATCGCGGCGGGAGAGGAGGTGGCCGACCCGCTGGAGCGGCTCGCCGCCTCGGCGGAGGCGAGCGCCGCCGACCTGCCCGACGCGGCCCAGATCTGCAACTGCAACGGCGTCTGCAAGGGCGCGATCGTCGGCGCCGTCGAGGACGGCTGCGCGACCGCGCGCGAGGTGATGGCGACGACGCGGGCGGGAACCGGCTGCGGCTCCTGCAAGTCGACCGTGATCGAGCTCGTCGCGGCGCTGAACGGCGGCGCCGCCGAGGAGCCCGCCTACCTCTGTCCCTGCCGCCGCCAGACGCGCGAGGACCTGGCCGCGGTGATCCGCGAGCGGGGCCTGGAGGCCGTCAGCGAGGTCGCCGCGGCCTGCGGCACCGGGCGCGAGTGCGGCCAGTGCAAGCCGGCGCTCGCCTACCTCGTCTCCGAGATCAACGCCAACCGCCACCGCGAGGAGCGCGCCGCCCGCTTCATCAACGACCGGGTCCACGCCAACATCCAGAACGACGGCACCTTCTCGGTGGTGCCGCGGATGTACGGCGGCGTGACGACGCCGGAGGAGCTGCGGCGGATCGCCGACGCGGCGGAGCGCTACCAGGTGCGGATGGTGAAGGTGACCGGCGGGCAGCGGATCGACCTGCTCGGCGTCCGCAAAGAGGACCTGCCGGCGATCTGGGAGGACATCGGCATGCCCTCCGGCCACGCCTACGCGAAAGCGGTGCGCACGGTGAAGACCTGCGTCGGCCGGGAGTTCTGCCGCTTCGGCCTCGGGGCCTCGATCGACCTCGGCGTGCGGCTGGAGAAGGAGTGGGAGGGGCTGCACACGCCGGCCAAGGTGAAGTCGGGCGTCTCCGGCTGCCCCCGCAACTGCGCCGAGGCGACGATCAAGGACATCGGCATCGTCGCGATCGAGGGCGGCTGGCAGATCCGCGTCGGCGGCGCCGCCGGCTCCTGCGTGCGCGAGGGGGACCTGCTGGCCACCGTCGACAGCGCCGACGAGGTCGTCCGCACGGCGACCGTCGTCCTGCAGTACTACCGCGAGAACGCCGAGTACAAGGAACGGCTCTACGACTTCGTGCCGCGGGTCGGCCTCGAGGCGATCAGGCGCGTCGTCCAAGACCCCGACGAGTCCGCGGCGCTCCTGGAGCGCTTCCGGATCGCCAAGGCCGCCGTCTCCGACCCCTGGCTCGAGCGCGAGGCGCGCTATCACCCGCGCCAGTTCTCCGACCTCGACGGAGCCGCCGCGCCCGCCGAGACGCCGATCGACGCCCTCCTCGGCCCGCCCCCGGAGGCGGTCCGGTGAGCACCGCCACCGCCACCTACGTCTGCGCCGCCGCCGACGTGCCGCTCGGCGAGGGCCGCGCGGTCACCGTCGAGGGCCGCCGCATCGCGATCTTCAACGCCCCGACCGGCTGGTACGCCCTCGACCACGCCTGCCCCCACCGCGGCGGCCCCCTCGCCGACGGCCTGGTCTCCGACTCCTGCGTCACCTGCCCCCTGCACGAACGCCGCTTCGACCTCGCCACCGGCGAGGCGCTCACCGGCGGCGACGGCGTCGTCGCCCACGAGGTCGAGGTGCGCGACGGCGAGGTGATCGTGAGGCTGATGGGGCCGGGGGTCAGCGCTCCTGGGTGAAGCGGTAGCCGACCGACCGGAGGTCGCGCTTCATCTGCGCGAGGTGGTCGGGGCCGCGGGTTTCGACGGTGAGGGCGATCGCGGTCTCGCCGACGTCGAGCGGGACGCCGTCGCGCACGTGCTCGACCGAGAGCAGGTTGGCGCCCGCCGCGGCGACGGCGGCGAGAAGTGCGGCCAGGCTGCCGGGCCGGTCGGGGACCCTGGTGAGGATGCGGGCGCGGCGGCCGGCGCGGGTCTCCTCGTGGGCGACGATCCCGGCGAGGCGGCCGACGTCGACGTTGCCGCCGGAGAGGATGACGACGGTGACCCCCGCGGGGGCCGGGGCGACCTCGCCCGACAGCAGGGCGGCGAGGGCGGCCGCGCCCGCGCCCTCGACGAGGAGCTTCGCGCGGTCGAGGAGCACCGTCATCGCCTCCGCGATCGCCTGCTCCTCCACGGTCACGACCGCCTCGAGGTGGCGCTCGATCAGCGGCGAGGTCAGCGCGCCGGGGTGCTTGACCGCGATGCCGTCGGCGATCGTCTCCAGCCGCGCCGCCCGCACGCCGACGATCTCGACCTCCGGGCGAAGCTGGGCCAGCGCCGCGCCGATGCCGGCGGCCAGCCCGCCGCCGCCGATCGGGACCACGACCTTGGCCGGCTCGCCGACGTCCTCGGCCAGCTCGATCCCGACCCCGGCCTGCCCGGCGATCACGTCGAGGTCGTCGAATGGGTGCACGAAGGTCATGCCGCTCGCCCGCGCCCGCGCCCGCGCGAGGTGGAGGGACTCCTCGACCGAGGCGCCCTCCTCGTGGACCTCGGCCCCGAAGGCCCGCACGGCCTCGACCTCCGAGATCGGCGCCCCGCGCGGCATGTAGACCTCGCACCGCAGGCCCTGGCGGCGGGCCGCGTAGGCGAGCGACTGGCCGTGGTTCCCGGCGCTCGCCGCGACCACCCCGTCGGTCGTCCCCCCGAGCGCGCGCAGCTTCGCCAGCGCGCCGCGCAGCTTGAACGACCCGGTCCGCTGCAGGCACTCGGCCTTGAAGGCGACCGTGCCGCCGCAGCGCGCCGACATGCTGGCCGAGGTCAGGGTCGGCGTACGCCGCACGAGGTCCGCCAGGTCCGCGTGGACGGCCCGCAGGTGCTCCTCGCTCAGCGCATCGGGCATCGCCCCGTGAAGGTTCGCATCCCGCGGCGCGCCGGGTCGGGACGCGGCGCTCAGGCGGCCCCGAGGCGCGCCGCGAACGCGTCGCGACGGAAGTCGAAGATGCGCTCCAGGTCGCGGCGGACGAAGAGGCGATGGGCGAGCTCCCCGAGCGGCCCGAAGGGCATCGCGTAGAGGACGCGGTCGTGCATCGCGCAGCCGCCCTCGCCCGCCGGCTCGAACTCGTGGGTGTGCTCCCAGCGCGCGTAGGGGCCGTGGAGCTGGACGTCGGTGAAGCGGTGGGGCGGCTCCCAGGTCTCGATCCGCGTCTGCCAGCGGATCGGCACGCCGTGCAGCCGCAGGCGGTAATCGAGGAGGGTCCCGGCGCCCATCGTGATCGGGCCGGGCGTGGTCACGTGGAAGTGCAGCCACGGCGGCGTCATCGGCTCGAGGTTGGAGGCGTCGCCGTAGAAGCCGAAGGCGCGCTCCGGGGTGACGTCGACGCGCTGGCTGCGCTGCAGTAGGTGTTCGCGCACGGGGAGGAGTCTTGCAGGGCGGCGGTGCCGGTCGGGTAGCGTGGACACATCCCACAGACCACGTTGAACGCAGGCCCGACGGGTTTCGTCGGCGGCAGGCTGGCGGCGGCGCTGGCCGGTTCGCGACCGCTGCGCTGCCTGGTCCGCGACCGCTCGCGGGCCGCGCACCTCGCCGCGCTGGGGGCGGAGCTGCACGTCGGCGACGTCACCGACGCCGACAGCCTCGAGGGCGCGGGCGAGGGGGTCGACGTCGCCTACTTCCTCGTCCACGCGATGGCGGGCGGCGGCGACTTCCACGAGCGCGAGCGCCTCGCCGCCGGCAACTTCGCCCGGATGGCGCGGCGCGAGGGCGTCGGCCGCGTCGTCTACCTCGGCGGCCTCGGCGCGGGGACCGAGTCCGAGCACCTGCGCAGCCGCCACGAGACGGCGCGGATCCTCGCCGCCGAGGGCCCGCCGCTCACCTACTTCCGCGCCGCGATGGTGGTCGGCGCGGGCAGCGAGTCGTTCCGCACGCTCCGCTACCTGGTCGCGCGCCTGCCGGTGATGATCGCGCCGGGCTGGCTGCGCACCCCCACCCAGCCGATCGGCATCGACGCGACGGTCGAGTACCTGCGCCGCGCCCCCGAGGTCCCCGAGTCCGTGGGCCGCGAGGTGCAGATCGGCGGTCCCGACGTCCTCTCCTGCGGCGAGATGCTCGACCGCATGGCCGCGGCGCTCGGCAAACGGCCGCCGTTCAAGCTGCCGGTGCCGCTGATCACGCCCTGGCTCTCGGCCCTCTGGCTCGGCCTCGTCACCCCCGTCGACACCAACGTCGCGCGGCCGCTGATCGAGGGCCTGAAGGCGCCGACCGTCGTCACCGACCCGAGCGCCGCGGCGCCGTTCGGGATCGAGCCCGAAGGCTTCGACGAGGCGCTGCGCCGCGCCCTCGCCGAGGAGCGGGCGGGCTCCGCCGCCTGAGACGGGCCGCGGGCCCGCCGCCGCGCCGACTTCGTCGATTCCACAAGCCGCCGGCGGCGGACGGGCGAGAGATCGAAATCGATCTGAGAGCTTGCCGGCATGGCGATTCTGGTCACCGGGGGGTCGAGCGGGCTCGGCAGGGCGATCGCCGAGCGCTTCGCCGCCGGCGGCGACCACGTCTTCATCAACTATCACGCCGACGACGGGGCGGCGGGCGAGGCCGAGGCCGCGGTCGCGGCGGCCGGCGGTGTGCCGCACCTGATCAAGGCCGACGTGGGGACGGTGGAGGGCGTGCGGGCGGTGATCGACGTCGTCCGCGCGCACGCCGATCGGCTCGATCAGCTCGTGCACTGCGCGGCGAAGGCGGTGAACGGGCCGCTGCTGGAGCTCGACCCGGAGGAGCTGCGCGAATCGGTGATCGTCAACGGCCTGGCGCTGGTCGACCTGATCCGCGAGGCCGGCGACCTGGTTGGGCGCGGGAGCGTCGTCTTCTACCTCTCGAGCCGGGGCGGGCGGTTCGTGATCCCCGAATACGGGGCGCTCGGAACGGCGAAAGCGCTCGGTGAGCACGTCGTCCGTTACCTCGCCAAGGAACTCGGGCCGCGCGGCGTGCGCGTGATCACGATCGCGCCGGGCGCCGTCGACACCGCGGCGCTGCGGGCGATGTTCCCCGACACCTACGAGGAACGGCTGGCCGCCGCCGCGGCGGCGAACCCGCTCGGGCGCGGGGTGGAGATGGCCGACGCCGCGGCGCTGGTCGAGAAGCTCTGCCACGCCGACCTGGAGATGGTCAACGGGCAGACGATCACGGTCGACGGAGGCCTCTCGTTGTGAGCGAGGCCGGCGTGGCGGGCGGCACGCAGGACTTCCCCCTGACGCTGACGCACCTGCTCCGCCGGGCCCGGGGAGTCAACGGCGACGCCGAGGTCGTCACCCAGGTAGACGCCGAGGGGCGGGTCGAGCGGACGAACCTCGCTTCGGTCGGCGCCCGCGCCGAGGCGCTCGCCGCGGGCCTCGTCGCGCTCGGCCTCGCGCCGGGCGAGCGGGTCGGCACCTTCGCCCCGAACAACCGCGAGCACCTCGAGGCCTACTGGGGCGTCCCCTGCGCCGGGCTCGTCCTCCACACGATCAACCCGCGCCTCTCCGCGGAGCAGATCGCCTACACCGTGCGCCACTCCGGCGACCGGGCGATCCTCGCCGACGCGAGCCTGCTCGACGCGCTCGGGCCGGCGCTGGCGCTGCTCGGCGAGGACGCGCCGGAGCACCTCGTCGTCTTCGGCGAGGGGCAGGACGGTTACGAGGCGCTGCTCGCCCGGGGGGGCGCGGCGATCGCCGCGGGCGAGTACGAGCTTCCCGAGCTCGACGAGCGCGCCGCGGCGGCCCTCTGTTACACCTCCGGCACGACCGGCGACCCGAAGGGCGTCGCCTACTCGCACCGCTGCCTCGCCCTGCACACGATCCTGATGGCGGGCACCGAGACCTATCGGATCGGCCGCCGCGACCGCGTCCTCGCGGCGGTCCCGATGTTCCATGCGATGGGCTGGAACCTCGCCTACCTGACCGGCATGGTGGGCGCCGACCTCGTCCTCCCGGGCCCCTACCTGCAGCCGGGGCCGCTGACCCGGCTGATCGAGGCGGAGCGTGTCACCGCCAGCTGCGGGGTGCCGACGATCTGGATGGACGTCCTCCGACAGGCCGACGAGCACGGGGCCGACCTCTCCGCGTTCGGGCTCGCGATCTGCGGCGGCACGCAGGTGCCGGCCCAGCTGATGCGCGACTTCGAGGATCGTCACGGGGTCGCCGTGGTGCAGGGCTGGGGCATGACCGAGACGCTCCCGGGCGCGGCGCTCGCGTTCGACCCGCCGGACCGCGGCGACGGGGTCGACGAGGCCGAGCGCTGGCGCGAGCGCGAGCACGCGGGCCGGGTGAGCCCCTTCTACGAGCTGCGGATCGTGGGTGACGACGGCGGCGAGCTGCCGCGCGACGGCGAGAGCCAGGGCGAGATCCAGATCCGCGGCCCGGTCGTGGCCGGCTCCTACTTCGACTCGCCGGAGGCAAGCGCCGCGGCCTTCGTCCCCGGCGGGTGGCTGCGGACCGGCGACGTCGGCACGCTCGACGAGCGCGGCCGCCTGCGGATCACCGACCGGGCCAAGGACGTGATCAAGTCGGGCGGCGAGTGGATCTCCTCGGTCGACCTCGAGTCGGCGCTGATGGCGCACCCGGCGGTCTTCGAGGCGGCGGTGATCGCGGTCCCGGACGAGCGCTGGAGTGAGCGGCCCTTCGCCTGCGTCGCCGCCGCGCCGGGGACCGAGGCCGCCGAGCTGATCGAGTTCCTGGCCGCCCGGGAGGTCCCCCGCTGGTGGCTGCCCGACGGCTTCGCCTTCGTCGAGGAGATCCCGAAGACGAGCGTCGGCAAGTTCGACAAGAAGGCGCTGCGCGGCGCCTACGCCGGAGAGAGGGGCTGATGGCAGGACGACTGGAGGGCAAGGTGGCGCTGGTGACCGGTGCCGGATCGGGGATCGGGCGGGCGAGCGCGGAGCGCTTCGCGGCCGAGGGGGCGCGGGTCGCGGTGGTCGACCTGACCAGCGCCGAGGAGGTCGCCGCGGCGATCGGCGCGGCGGGCGGCGAGGCGATCGCGCTTCCCACCGACGTCGCCGACGAGGAGGCGGTCGCGGCGCTGGCCGTGGCGGCGCTCGAGCGCTTCGGCCGCGTCGACGTGCTGATGAACAACGCCGGGATCCTCGACGACTACCGGCCTGCCGCCGAGATGCCGACCGAGGTCTGGCGGCGCGTCCTCGGGGTCAACCTGGACGCCCACCTCTTCACCGCGCGGGCGCTGCTGCCGCAGATGGTGGAGCGGGGCGACGGCGCGATCATCAACGTCGCCTCGACCGCGGGATTGAACGGCGGCAACGGCGGCGCCGCCTACACCGCGTCCAAGCACGCCGTGATCGGCTTCACCCGGCAGCTCTGCTTCGACTATGCGCGCCAGGGGATCCGCTGCAACGTGCTCTGCCCGGGCGCGGTCGAGACCGGGATGACGAGGGAGATCTTCGCCTCGCCCGACGCGGCGGTGATGGCGGCGGTGGAATCGGCGCCGATCGGCCGCTGGGCGCAGCCGGAGGAGCTGGCCGCGGCGGCCCTCTTCCTCGCCTCCGACGAGGCGTCGTTCGTCAACGGCGCGGTCTACCTGGTCGACGGCGGCTTCGACTCGAAGTAGGGGATTTCCACAAGGCGCGGCCGCCGGCCCGCCTGGGCGCCCGCCGCGCCGACCTACAGTCGAGGCGGACCACTACCGGAGGGACATCCATGGACAACGCCGCTTTCGCCGCCTCCTACTCGCTGCCGATCGGGCCCGGCAGCGCCTACGCGCAGCCGCCCTACCTCTACCGCGACGTCGAGGACTGCTTCATCGTCTACGAGGCCGACCGCGCGGGCGTCGAAGCCCTGCTGCCGCCGGGGCTCGAGATCGCCGACGAGGTGCCGACCTGCATCGCCTGGGCCCGCTGGGTGCCGTTCTCCACCTTCGGCCAGTACCACGAGGCCTACGTGATGGTGCGTGCCTCGTTCGCCGGCCAGACCTACCTCTACCAGCCGTTCATCTTGGTCGACAACGAGATCCCGCTGACCGCCGGCCGCGAGATCTGGGGCTACGCGAAGAAGCTGGCCGTCTTCGAGCGCAACTGGGGCGGCGGCGAGGTGCCCTACGGCGAGCAGATGACCTTCACCGTCCAGCGCCCGGCCGGGGTGCCGCTGATGACCGCGACGATGGTCGCCGACCGCCTCGCCGACCCGGGTGAGCTGGAGGACCTACCCGTCCTCTCCACCAGGATCATCCCCAACTCCGAGGCGGGCAAGCGTCCCTCCGTCGCCGAGCTCGTGCGGCTCGACGTCCCGGCCACCCTCCACAAGTCCCAGGACGGAACCCCGCGCCTCTTCGCCGGCCGCGGCTCGCTCTCCTTCCCGCAGGTCTCCAGCGTCGACCCCTGGCACCTGCTGGCGCCGAAGCGGATCGTCGACTGCTATTTCGGGGTGTACGACTTCGACCTGCCGCACGGGAAGGTCGTGCACGACTACCTGCAGGAAGACGAGATCTGGGCGGAGGTCGAGAAGG
>DASZUW010000287.1:0-8520 GCA_035547475.1 Solirubrobacterales bacterium | reverse complement strand
CCCTCCTATGTTCGATCAACGGATCGGCTGCGTGCTTCTTCGGCGGGGGTGGGAGTCCTCCCTATAGGGACAGGTTCTAAGTCGCGCATAGCGCGACTTAGGCGCCACAGCCGCGCCGGCGGAGGCGCAAAGGCATGAGGAACACTCACGAGACCCCGAACTTCGTCACGAACCCCGCCCCCTGTTTCAGGAAGGCCCCACCGTCCTGGGCGCCCCGAAGCGCTGTGGACGGCCCGAGGCGTAACCCTGCGGCCCCCCTCCCCCCTCACCCCTTGTAATCCGGCCCCCCAGGCCGGTCCCTCGCGTTCCGCCACCAGCGCCGCGTCCACCGATAGCCGTACGCACAGCCGATGATCGCCAACACCAGGCCGTAGAGGGCGCCGACCAGGCCGCCCGCGAGGAGGGCGAGACCGATCGCCGAGCCGCCGGCGACGGCGACGATCAGCACCCATTTGAAGACGGCGCCCTCGTTGTAGTGCATCGTCCCGCTCCTTCCGCGGGCTCGCGCTTTCCCGACTAGAGGATGTAGACGGTGAAGAACACGATGATCCACATGATGTCGACGAAGTGCCAGTAGATGCCCGGGACCTCGACCCCGAGGTGCTTCTCCGGCGCTTTGTCGAAGTGGCCGCGGAACGCGCGGATCGTGGCGGCCGTGAGCAGCGTCAGCCCGATGAAGACGTGGGCGCCGTGCAGGCCGGTCAGCGAGTAGAAGATCGTCCCGAAGGCCTCGGTACGAGCGCTGAAGCCCAGGTGCACGTACTCGTTGATCTGGATGAAGAGGAAGGTCAGGCCGAGCAGCCAGGTGAGGACGAGGCCCAGCTTCATCGCCTGCTTGTTGCCTTTGCGGATGCCCTCCAGGGCGTAGTGGATCGTGAAGCTCGAGGAGACCAGGATCGCCGTGTTCATCCCGGCCACCGCGACCGGGATTTCGAACGGGTGGGGCGGCCAGGAGGTCGGGTTGACGACGACGCGGAGGAAGAAGTACGCGGCGAAGAACGAGCCGAACAGCATGACCTCGGAGATGATGAAAAGCAGGATCCCGAGGGTCTGTTTGTCGATCCGCGAGCTCTGGTTGGCCTCCGGCGGGCCGTGGTGCTCGTGGGTGCCGGCGTGCCCGCCGGCACCGTGCGGAAGCGGTACGGACGCGCTCTCCATCAGTGCTCACCTCCCTCCGCCACGACCGAGGCGAAGGCCGCCGGGGCGCGGCCGGACTCGACGTGGCTGACCGGCTTGTCGGTGATCTCGCGGACCCGGCCGATCAGGTCGCTCTGCAGCCAGCGCGACTGCTCGCCGGCGAAGGTGGAGATCAAGATCTCGTCGATGCGGTAGTGCTCGATCGCGTTGCGGACCGCTTCGAAGGGGTCGCTGCCGGAAATCGGCGTGCCGGTCGCGTCGACGTCGGCACGGTAGAGCTCGGCGAGCGTCGCCGCCAGGTCACGGGTGACCTGCTCCTCGGGGACGTCCTCGGCGCGCGGGCAGATGATCGTGTACCGGTGCGGGCGCGTCGCGGCGCGCTCCTTGAGCCGGGACACGAGGTCCGGCGCGTTGACGGTCTTCGTCGCCACCACCAGCACGTGGCTCAGGTCGAGCCGGATCGCGTCCTCTTCGACGCGCACCGGGACGTGGGTGAACCGCACCTCCGGCTCGGCGATCTCGCGGCAGACCTCGACGAGGTCCTTGCGCAAGAACCCGAAGCGGGTGTCGTAGAGGGCCGAGAAGAGGACCTCGGACGGCCGGTTGGCGCGGATGGCGTCGCCGAGCGCGAGCTGCGGCGCCGGGTCCAGCACCTCGCCCACCGAGTCGATGCCGAAGGCGGCGAAGACAGACATCGTCACCTCGACCCGCGCACGGGCGGCGGCGTACAGGTCGTCACGGTCGATCCGGGTGCCGATCGTCGGCTGGTTCTGCGGCGCCGCGACGATCACCTGGGACACCGTCCCGGCGTCTGTACGCTCGCGCACCGCCTGCAGCAGCCTGCGGCCGCCCGCGACCTCGTTCAGGAAGACGAGCAGCGGGCGCTTCTCGCCCGCCTGGGCCGCGGCCACGTCGCTCACGAGCCCACCACGGTCTGCTGGGTCGCCGGGACCTCGGCGCCTTCACCGGGCATGATCGCGTGCCGCGCGCCCGGGATGCCGTACTCGTACGGACCGCCGACGACCCGCGGGACCTCGTCGAAGTTGAACACCGGCGGCGGCGAGGACACCAGCCACTCGATCGACTTGCCGCCCCACGGGTTGTCCGGAGCCTTCGGCCCGAACCGCCAGGAGACGATCATGTTGTAGACGAAGATGAGCTGGACGGCGCCGAGCATGAACGAGAAGCAGCTGATCAGCAGGTTCCAGTTGCCGAACTGGCTCGCGTAGTCGGCGACGCGCCGCGGCATCCCGTCCATGCCGACCCAGTGCATCGGGATGAAGGTGCCCCAGGTGCCGATCAGGGTGCCCCAGAAGTGGATGCGCCCGAGCCGCTCGTCGTACATCCGCCCGGTCATCTTCGGGAACCAGTGGTAGAGGCCGGCGAAGATCGTGAACACCGAGCCGCCGAACAGCACGAAGTGGATGTGGGCGACGATGAAGTAGGTGTCCGACACGTGGATGTCGAACGGCACCATGCCCAGCATGACCCCGGAGATCCCGCCGACCGTGAAGGTCACGATCATCGCCAACGCGAACAGCATCGCCGTCGATTTGGTGTGGATCTTGCCGAAGTAGAGGGTCCCCAGCCAGGAGAAGATCTTGATCCCGGTCGGCACCGCGATCAGCAGCGTGGTCAGCATCATCGGCACGCGCAGCCAGGAGAACATGCCCGCGACGAACATGTGATGCGCCCAGACGGAGTAGCTGAGGACGACGATCCCGATCAGCGCCAAGGCCATCAGGCGGTAGCCGAAGATCGGTTTACGGGAGTGGACCGAGATGACCTCGGAGATGATCCCGAAGCCCGGCAGGATCATGATGTACACCGCCGGGTGCGAGTAGAACCAGAAGATGTGCTGGTAGCTGATCACGTCGCCGCCGGAGCCGAACTGGAAGAAGTTCATGTGCAGGATGCGGTCGAGCAGGACCATGAACTGGGCGCCGGAGATGAACGGGGTCGCGGCGACGACCAGCAGCGAGGTCGAGAGGTTCGCCCAGACGAGCAGCGGCATGCGCCAGAACGTCATCCCGGGCGCACGCATGGTGATGATCGTCACGAGGAAGTTCAGCGCCGTGAAGATCGACGAGAAGCCGGCGAACTGCACGCCGATGTTGAAAAACGACTGGCCCAGCGGGGCGCTGGTGGAGAGCGGCGCGTAGCCCGTCCAACCCGCGTCGAAGGCGCCGCCCGGGGCGAGGAAGGAGGCCAGGAACATGATCCCGGCCAGCGGCAGCATCCAGTAGCTGAGCGCGTTGAGGCGCGGGAAGGCCATGTCCGGCGCGCCGATCATCAGCGGCAGCACGTAGTTCGCCATGCCGGCGAACATCGGGATGATGAAGACGAAGATCATCAGCACCGCGTGCGTCGAGAAGAGGCTGTTGAAGGTGCTGGCGCCGACGATCTGGGTGCCCGGCTGCGCCAGCTCGGCCCGGATCAGCATCGCCAGCAGGCCGCCGATGAGGAAGAAGACGAACGAGGTGACGACGTACTGGACGCCGATCACCTTGTGGTCGGTGTTGACCTTGAAGTAGTCCTTCCAGCTGTAGGCGCCGTGCGAGGAGTGGTCCTCCGGGATCGTCGGCGCGCCGACGCCCCAGCGCAGCCAGTAGTCGAAGCAGCCGATGCCGAGCAGGAAGCCCAGCGGCGCGAGGATCAGCGGCACGACCACCTGCGGATAGCCGGTCTGTTCGCTCTGGAACGCGGGCAGGCCGGAGATGGCGCGCAGGACGACCACGAGCCCCACCCCGAAGGCGGCGGCCAGCACCGTGCACAGCGCCGCGCGATACCAGCCGGGTCGAGTGAACGTCGCAACCATCTACTTCGCCTCCATTATTCCGCCTCCACTCTTTCGAGCGGTTCCGGATTGGTCTCCGTGTCCTGTTTCACCGACACCATCAGGTCGGTCGGGACTTTTTCTTTCAGCCCTTCGACCCATTTGTCGAAGGCTGACTCCGATTGGACGATGACTTTGGCCCGCATCGAGGCGTGGCCGAAGCCGCAGAGCTCGGTGCAGATCAGCTGGTAGGTGCCGGTCTTGGTCGGGGTGACGATCGCGGTCGTGGTGATTCCGGGGACGTTGTCTTTCTTGATCCGCCACTGGGGCACCCAGAACGAGTGGATCACGTCCTGCGAGTGCATTTTGAAGACGATCTGCCGGTTCACCGGGACGTGCAGGACACCCTGCGAGTACGCATATTCTTTGCCCGGGTACCCGAAGGACCAGGCGTACTGCTGGGAGAAGACGTCGACGGTCAGGTGCTTGGCGTCGGTTTCTTCGATTTCGTTCAGGACTTTCCAGCTCCAGCCGCCCGCGAAGAGCACGATGATCGTCGGGATCAGCGTCCAGGCGATCTCCAGCCGGGTGTTGCCGTGGATCGGCTCGCCGTCGGACTCGTCGCCCGGTTTCGCCCGGAACGCGATCAACGCGTAGACCAGGGCGACGACGACGATCGAGAAGATGATCGACGAGAGCACGATCATGATGTTCAGCAGGTCGTCGATCTTCGGGGCGGCCGTCGAATCCTCGGCGCCGTTCCAGTTGATCGACAGCATGACCGCCGAGATGGCCGCCGCGAGGGCGACGACGGCACCGGCCATCTTGGCTATGGGGAGGCGGCTCGTGAACACCGCGCGGCATTCTATTGAGGCGCGGCGGCGGGACGCGTTCCCGCCTAAATGACGCTTCGCACTAGGCGGCGGGGAGCGGCAATCCACCTAGGTTTCCGGCGGCCGCGTCGAGGACGCCGCGGGCCACTCCCTCCCAGCTCCAGAGGCGCGCGACCTCCTCGACGAGGGTTCCGCGGGCCTCCGCGCGGGTCGTCTCGGGGAGGTCGAACCAGCGGACGAGCCGATCGGCGATCGCCTCCACCGCGCCCGGCTCGACCGGGAAGGAGGTGAGCGGGCCGACGGGCTCCGGCAGCGCCCGCGAGAGGCGGCGGGAGACCTCGAGCATCCCCGAGTGGCCGGCCGAGACCGGCAGCGTCCCGCAGGCGGCCGCCTCGACGGCGACCATCCCGAAGGCCTCCGGGAAGGTGCTCGGCATCACCAGGGCCTGCGCGCCGGGCAGGAGGCGAGCCACCTCGTCGTGCTCGCGGCGGCCGAGCCACTCGACCGACCCGGCCGCGCCGCGGGCGGCCTCGGCGTACCCCGCGGGCGGGTCGGCGAGGAAGGCGGAGAGGATCGGGAGCGGCCGCTCCTCTCCGCCCTCGAGGCCCCGGCCCGCCGCGGCGACGGCGCGCGCGTCCTCGAGATCGCCCCGCTCGAGCGCCCCCTGCAGCCGCCGCAGCCCCTCCTCGTAGGCGCCGAAGCCGCAGATCCGCAGGCGCGTCCCGGGGTGCCGGGCGTGGACGAGCGGCCAGGCGGCAAGCAGCAGATCGACCCCCTTGGAGACGATCAGCTTGCCGACGAAGACGACGACCGGGTCGCGCCCCGCCTCGCCGGGGGCGAACTCCTCGACGTCGACTCCCGGCGGGCCGAGCCGCGTCTTCTCCGGCAGGTCGGGGAGGTCGGGCAGCGCCGCCCAGAGCGATTCGCCCGTGTGGGCGGAGCCGACGAGGACGCCGCGGGCCGCCTCCATCCCCTCGTAGGCATAAGGGAGAAAGCGCGGGTGCGGTTTGACCGTGTACTCGAGCGCCGAGCCGTGGACCTTCGCCGCGAAGGGGGCGACGGCGGCGCGGGCGAGGATCGCCGGGCCCATCACCAGGTGGTTGGCCAGCGCAGCGTCGATGCCCCCCGCCTCGGTGTCCACCTCCCGCACGGCGGCGACGTTGGCCTCGACGTAGCGGTCGAGCTCGGCATCGCTCAGCTCGTCGAAGGTCTTCACCTCGAACCCCGGATAGGGATCCTTCACGTAGACCGGCAGCAGCCCCCCGATGTCGGGGCGATGTATGTGCACGCCGGGGATCTCGACCTCGCGGTCCTGGCAGAGCAGGTGGACCTCATGGCCCAGCCGCGCCAGCGCCGGCGCCAGGTTGACGTTGTAGATGTTGCTGCCGGTCCCGCGCAGCATGTAGCCGTGGAAGACGAGGACGCGCATGTCGTTCCGCCCAAGCTAATAGTCTGTGCGGCGATGAACCGCAAGCAGCTCTACCGCATGCGCGCCCCGGCCTCCGGCCGCGAGGCGATCGCCCCTGCCGAACCCGGCCAGATCTACCGCGACCGCGAGACCGGCGAGGAGATGTTCCCCGTCGCGATGGTCCTGCCGCTGGCCCCTTCCGCGTCGTCCCTGCCGCGCAGCCCCGAGAACCTGCGCGCCTGCCGCCGCTGCGACCAGCTGATCGGCATCGACGTCTCCGACTGCCCCTACTGCGGTCTGAGGCAAGCAGCTCTCTAGCGTCTGCATTTCGGGGCGCCATGCGCCCCCTATTGCAGACGGTGCCTATTCGGCGGTCGGGCTTTTGACCAGCGTCGCCGTGTAGAGCAGGCGCGCGTTCGAGTAGTAGCAGCCGTAGGTCTTCGTCTTGCCGACGCCCTGCTGCGGGTGGCCGTCCTGGATGTCTTCTTTGGACGAGCAGTGTTCGGGGAGGCGGCTGCCGCGCCAGGTGTTTTCGCTGGAGACGTTGAAGGCGAACATCGGCGCCCAGGTCGGCACGGTGAGGGCGACGACCTGGCCTTGGAGGATCGAGAGCGGGTGCCGGAGGGCGAAGATCGGCGTCGTCCCGAAGTAGGGGTTCAGCACCTCCAGCGGGCTCTGCCGCACGAGCGTGTATTTCGGCGGGTTGGTGCCTTCGATCGGCTTGAGGATCCCGATCCGGGCCTCCGACGGTTCGCCGAGGAATTCGTTGAAGAAGCTCACCTCGTCGGTCGTCGTTTCGGTTTCCGCGGTCGAGGGCTTGGCGAGGGTGATCGACCAGGCGACGATCTTGCCGTCGTAGGGCGCCTCGTAGGGGCGCGCGATGCCGTCGGCGATCGACTGGAAGCCGGTGACGTGGCCCTCCACCCGGCACGGTTTGACCTCGACGTTGTTGACGATCTTGCCCGGGCACGATGCGGGCGGCGTTTCCGCGGTCTGGCCGAGGACGGTGACGGTGAGCGGCGCCGAGTCGGCGGAGCCGGGCGCGAAGGCGGCGACGAGGAGGGCGAGGCCGGCGGCCAGGGCGAGGGCGAACGCGGCGCGGCGGCGGCTGGGAAGGGACGATTCGTGCATGAGTACTCGCTAACACGACCTGTCTAGGCCAGTTGCGGCGCCACATCTTTACGAGGTGGGCCGTGATGTGCGGCGTCGCGGCGCCCCTTGCAGGATCTGGGCCAGCTAGCGTCCCGGCCATGGACGAGGCGCGACGGGCGCTCGCGGAGGCCGAGCGGGTGCTCCGCCAGAACTGGCGCGAAGGCGAGGCCGACGGCACCGCCTACGCCTACACCGAACCGAGCCCGGGCCGCTATCCCTGGCAGTGGTACTGGGACTCATGCTTCGCCGCGATCGCCAACCGACGCTTCGCCCCCGAGCGTTCCCGGGCCGAGCTGGAGAGCCTGCTCGCCGCGCAGCGCCCCGACGGCTTCATCGGCCACACGATCTTCTGGCACCGGCCCGTCTACGGCGCGCGCCGCGCCTTCTACAACGTCGCCACGCGGACGGCGCGCCAGACCGAGACGATCCAGCCGCCGCTATTGGCGTGGGCGTGGCGGATCGCGGTCGGGGACCCGGCGGCCGAGCCGCGGATCGCCGCCCATGCCGAGTGGCTGCGGGCGCACCGCGACCTCGACGGCGACGGACTCCTCTGGATCGTCCAGCCCGACGAGTCCGGCCTCGACGCCTCGCCGAAGTTCGAACCGGTCTGGGGATGGCATTCCAATGGACGCCCCGGCTTCCCCCTCCTCGTCGCCCGCAACCGGCGCCTCGGCTGGGACGCGCGGCGGATCCGCGATCGCGGGGGGCCGGTCCTCTGCGAGACCCTCGTCAACACGCTCTGGTCGCTCTCGCTGCAGGCGCTCGGCCGCCCCTCGGCGACGCCCGCGCTGGTCGAGCGGCTCTGGGACGAGCGGCGCGGCCTCTTCGTCGACGAGGCCCGGCCCGGCGGCCTCCGCCCCGCCCCGGTCACCTGGGCCGGCCTCGCGCCGCTGGCGCTGCCGGACCTGCCGGAGGCGATCGGCCGCCGCCTCGTCGAGGAGCACCTCCTGGACGAGCGCGAGTTCCTCACCCCGGTGGCGCCCCCATCGGTCTCGATCTCCGAGCCCACCTACGACCCGACCGGCGGCCGCGGCCCGCTCCGTCGCTACTGGCGCGGCCCGACCTGGCTCAACTCCTCCTGGCTCGTCTGGCTCGGCCTGCGCCGCCTCGGCTACCGCGCGGAGGCCGAGCGCCTCGCCGCGGGCGCCGTCGGCGCCGTCGCCCGCTCCGGCCTGCGCGAGTACTACGACCCGCGCAACGGCCGCGGCCTCGGC
>DASZUW010000286.1:0-11275 GCA_035547475.1 Solirubrobacterales bacterium | reverse complement strand
ACCGCGTCCTTCGAGGGCTATGCGGAGCTGGTCGGCGCGGGTCGGGGCTCTGGCGTCGAGCTTGGCGGCCAGGGCCCGCTCCAGGGCCTCGCCCACGGCGGGGCCGGACAGGCCGGCGGCGACCAGGTCCGTGCCGTCGATCTCAAGGCGCACCTCGCGCCAGCGGAGCCATTCGTCGAGCCACTCGGCGCCGGCGGCGCGGGCGAGGAGCAGCTCGATCGGGTCGTGGCCGCGGGCGAGGCGGACGGCCTCGGAGGGGCGCTCGGGACGCGCGGTCGCGAGCGACCCTCCCGTCGCCGGTCCCAGCGCGGCCGCGAGGAGCGCCTCGGCGCGGTCGGCCTCCTGCGACCAGGGCGGGGTCGCCATCAGGCGGTCGACCTCCCGCGCCAGGGCGAAGGGCTCCTCGCCCTCCCGCGGTCGGACGAGCCCCCAGCCCGCCAGCAGTTCGAGCGCGCGCACCGCGCGCGGCTCCTCGGCGAGCTTGCGGAGCTCCGCGCCGCGCCGGTCCGGCGTGATCGTCGCCAGGTCGCTCGCCCGCAGGAGCGCCAGCGTCTCCGCCTCGACCGCGAAGTCGAAGCGGGCCGCGTAACGGGCGGCCCGGATCGCCCGGGTGGGGTCGTCGACGAACGAGCGCGCGTGGATCACCCGCAGGACGCCCGCCTCCAGGTCGACCTGGCCGTCGTAGGGGTCGATCAGCTCGCGCGGTTCGGCCAGCGCCACGGCCATCGCGTTCACGGTGAAGTCGCGGCGCGCGAGGTCGGTGCGGATCGGGGCGCCGAGCTCGACCGTCGGCAGCGCCCCCGGCCGGACGTAGCTCTCGCGCCGGGCCGCGGCGATGTCGAGGACCTCGGCGTCGTCCAACGCCACCTTCAGGGTCCCGAACCGCGAGTGGGCCTCGATGATCTCGGCGCCGAGCGCCGCCGCGAGGTCGCGCGGGTCGCCCTCCACCACGAGGTCGATGTCGCCGCGTCCCCGTCCCAGCAGCAGGTCGCGCACCGCGCCACCCACCAGGTAGGCGGGGTCGGGCGCCGCCGCGGCGACCTCGGCCAACTCCGGGTAGGCGGCGGCGAGCGCCTCGGCGAGCTCCTCTCCACTGGTCATCGCGCGCACATCATCGCTTGCCCCCTACGATGATCGGCGACGCGGATGGCGAGCGACTGGCAAGAAGAGGAGGGGCAGCCGGAGAAGCGCCCCTCCCCTGCCCGGCGGCGCGGACCGACCCGCGGTCAGATCATGCGCCGCCGCCTCGTGGCGCTCGCCTCGCTCGTGATCGTGGTCGTCGCCGTGGTCATCGTGCTGACGAGCGCCGGGGACGACGAAGACCGGGGCGCGGGCAAGGCGGTCGCGGCCAAGAACGCCGCCGCGCGCCACAAGGCCGCCAAGAAGGCGAAGGCCCGCTCGGTGGTGGACCGCAAGGTGCGCAACGCCACCCCGCAGGCGGACTGGAAGCCCTACAAGGGCCCGGTCCCGATCCTCGAGTACCACGTCCTCGGCCACCCGCCCGAAGGCGCGCCCTACCCCGAACTCTACGTCGGCCGCACCGACTTCGAAAAGCAGATGGACTGGCTCGAACGGCAGGGCTACGAGGCGGTCACGCTCGAACAGGTCCAAGAAGCCTGGTACCACGGCGGCACCCTGCCGCCGAAGCCGGTCGTCATCTCGTTCGACGACGGTTACCGCCCCCAGTACACCTTCGCCCTGCCGACCCTCCGCAAGCACGGCTGGGCGGGCGTCCTCAACCTGAAGGCGGAAGGCTCCGAACTCTACGAATCCAACGTCAAGGCGATGATCGCCGCGGGTTGGGAGCTGGCCGCCCACACCATCCACCACCTCGACCTGACCGAACTCGGCCCCGAAGAACTCGAAGAAGAAGTCGCGGGCTCCCGCAAGCTCCTCCAAGAAGAGTTCGACGTCCCGGTCAACGACTTCTGCTACCCAGCAGGCCGATTCGACCAAACCGTCATCAAGGCGGTCGAAGAAGCCGGCTACACCGGCGCCACCACCGAGATCCCCGGCTTCGCCGAACGAAACAAGCCCTTCGAACTCGCCCGCCTGGAGATCCTGCGCGAATCCCACGTCGCCGGACTGGCCGAAGACCTGAAGAACGGTGAAGGCGAAACGGCCGAAGGCGGCGGATAGGAACCAAACGCGCTGCGTGGTCTACCCGTGCCATGGCCCGGGCGATCCAGGCAGCGCGACAGATGGCTTCACGGAACCCGCACGGGACCGTGGAGAAGCCCCGACCCTTGCCGACCTCCCCTACCGCCGCACCGGGATGCCGTCGGCCGCCAGGCGCTCCTTCGCCTCCGCCACCGTGTGCTGCCCGTAATGGAAGATCGAGGCGCAGAGGACGGCGTCGGCGCCGCCCTCGGCGATCGCGGCGGAGAGGTGGGAGAGCTCGCCGGCGCCGCCGGAGGCGATCACCGGGACCGGGACCGCGTCGGCGACCGCGCGGGTGAGCTCGAGGTCGTAACCGTCGTTGGTGCCGTCGCGATCCATGCTGGTGAGCAGGACCTCCCCCGCCCCGCGCTCCACCGCATCGCGGGCCCAGGAGACGGCGTCGCGGCCCGGCACCCGCTCGCGCCCGCCCTTCACGTAGACGCCCCAGGTGCCACCGAACCAGCCGGGGGGCGCCAGGCAGGTCGGCGAGGAGGTGGCGGGCTCGTCCTCGGCGTCGCGCTTGGCGTCGATCGCGATCACCACGCACTGGGTGCCGAACTGGTCGGCGAGCTCGGTCAGGAGCTCCGGCCGCGCCAGCGCCGCCGAGTTGACCGAGACCTTGTCGGCGCCCGCGTCCAGCACCGCCTGGGCGTCCTCGACCGAGCGGATGCCGCCGCCGATCGTGAACGGGATGAAGACGTTGTCGGCGGTGCGGCGGGCGAGCTCGACGATCGTCTCGCGCCGCTCGTGTGAGGCGGTGATGTCGAGGAAGACGAGCTCGTCGGCGCCTTCGGCGTCGTAGCGCTCGGCCAGCTCCACCGGGTCGCCCGCGTCGCGCAGGCCGACGAAGTTGGTGCCCTTGACGACGCGGCCGGCGTCGACGTCGAGGCAGGGGATCACGCGTTTGAGCGGCACGCACCCAGGCTACGCCAGTGCGGCGAGCGCCTCCGCGACCGTGAAGCGCTCCTCGTAGAGCGCCCGGCCGACGATCACGCCGTCGACGTTCGGGGCCGCCTCGGCACGCAGCCGCTCCAGGTCCGCGAGGCTCCCGACGCCGCCCGAGTAGAGGACCGAGGCCGAGGTCGCCGCCGCGACCTTGGCCAGCTGCCCGAAGCCCGGCCCGGCCAGCGTCCCGTCGACCTCGATCGGCGTGAAGAGGAAGCGTTCGACCCCGCGGGCGCTGAGGGCGGCGACGGCGTCGGCGGCGTCGACGTCGCTCGTCTCGGTCCACCCCGCCAGCGACACCTTGCCCTCGCGCGCGTCGACCGAGACGACGATCCGCTCCCCGTGCTCGGCCAGCATCGCCTCGAGGAACGCCGGGTCGCGCATCGCGGCGGTCCCGATCACCACGTGCTCGGCCCCCGCCCGCAGGACGTTCGAGACGCAATCGGCGTCGCGCAGCCCGCCGCCGACCTGGATCGGGAACGGGACCGCCTCGGCGATCCGCCGGATCGCCGCCAGGTTCACCGGTTCGCCCGCCTTCGCCCCGTCGAGGTCGACCACGTGGAGGACCCGCACGCCCGCCTCGGCGAAGCGCAGCGCCGCGTCCAAGGGATCGGCGTCGTAGACCGTCTCGCGGTCGTAGTCGCCCTCGACCAGCCGCACCGCGTGGCCGTCGCGGATGTCGATCGCCGGGTAGAGGATCACGCGGCCGCGGTCGCCTTGGCGCAGATCCCGGCGAAGTTGGCGAGCAGGGAGAGGCCCGCGGCGCTCGACTTCTCGGGGTGGAACTGGACGCCGAACACGTTGTCGCGCTCGGCGGCGCAGACGAAGCGCTCGCCGTAGGAGGCGGTGCCGAGCGCGTCGGCCCCGTCGGGCCGCGCGGCGAAGCTGTGGACGAAGTAGAAGGACGTGCCGGCGGCGATCCCCTCGGCCAGCGGCGAATCGTGCTCCCAGGCGACCGGCGCCCAGCCGATGTGCGGGACCTTCAGGCCGGGCGCGTCGAGGGCCGTGACCTCGCCCGGCAGCAGGCCCAGGCCGTCTGCCCCGCCGAGCTCCTCGGAGCGCTCGAAGAGCAGCTGCAGGCCGAGGCAGATGCCGAGAACCGGCGTGCCCGCCGCGGCCCGCTCGGCGATCAGCTCGTCGAGGCCGCTCGCGCGGATCCGCTCCATCGCCCGCGGGAAGGCGCCGACCCCGGGCAGGATCAGGCCGTCGGCGGCCCGCACCGCGTCCGGCTCGGCGCCGATCGCGGCGCGCGCGCCGACGTGCTCGAGCGCCTTCTCGACCGAGCGCAGGTTGCCCATGCCGTAGTCCAGGATCAGGATCAGGGGCGCCGCCTCCTCCGCTTCGCGTCCGGGGGCGGCTTTGCTCTTCTCACTACCCATTAAGCGTCCCCTTGGTGGACGGCACACCGGTCTCCTCCGGGTCGATCGAGACCGCGACGCGCAGCGCCCGGGCGAAGGCCTTGAAGGCCGCCTCGATCATGTGGTGGACGTTCGAGCCGTAGCGGACCTCCAGGTGCAGGGTCAGCTTCGCCGCGTTGGCGACGGCGTTGAAGAACTCCTCGGCGAGCTCGGCTTCGAAGCCCGCGATCGTCGCCTTCGGCAACGCGGCGCGGAAGACGCAGTGCGGGCGGCCGGAGATGTCGATCGCGCACTCGGCCAGCGCCTCGTCCATCGGCACCAGCGCCGAGCCGTAGCGGCGGATCCCGGCGCGGTCGCCGAGCGCCTCGTCGAGCGCGTGCCCGAGGGCGATGCCGACGTCCTCGACCGTGTGGTGGGCGCCGGTCTCGGTGTCCCCGGTCGCGCTCACCTTCAGCCCGAGGCGCCCGTGGCGAGCGAGCAGGTCGAGCATGTGGTCGAAGAAGCCGACCCCGGTCGCGCTCTCGTAGTCGCCCCCGTCGAGGGAGAGCTCCAGGGTGATGTCGGTCTCCCCGGTCTTGCGTTCCTTTTTCGCCGTGCGGTCGCTCATCGCCTGCGGATCATGGCCGATTCGCCGTGGACGGGGAAGCCCTCGGCGCGGGCGATCTCCGCGACGACCGGGGCCAGCGCCGCCGCCGCGGCGCCGTCGACCTCCACGGTCGCGATCCGCCGGCGGAAGGCGCCGGGCCCGAGCGGGCCGGTGAAGCGCCCCGCGCCGCCGGTCGGTAGCACGTGGTTGGACCCCGCCGCATAGTCGCCGAACGCGGTCGCCCCCCAGCGGCCCGCGAAGACGCAGCCGGCGGTGGTGATGCGCTCGGCGAGCAGGCCGGCGTCCTCCTCGAAGATCTCGAGGTGCTCGGGCGCGAAGGCGTTGCAGAGGTCGATGGCATCGGTCGAGTCGGGGACGTGGACGAGCCCCAGCGGCGCCGCCGCGGAGACGCCGGGGCGCTCGGCGGCGAGCCGCTCGGTCGCCGCCGCGACCGCGTCGAGGACGTGCTCCTCCACCGCGGCGACGAGGAGCGCGCCGTCGCCGTGCTCGGCCTGGGCGCAGAGGTCGAGCGCCGCCCACTCGGGCTCGGTGTCGTGGCCGGCGATCACCATCAGCTCCGAGGGCCCGGCGAGGGAATCGATGCCCACCGTCCCGAACACCGCGCGCTTGGCTTCCTGGACCCAGGCGTTGCCGGGGCCGGCGACGACGTCGACCGGCTCGATCGTCTCGGTCCCGTAGGCGAGCGCGAAGACCGCCTGGGCGCCGCCGATCGCGTAGATCTCCTCGATCCCGCAGAGCGCCGCCGCCGCGAGCGTCACCTGGTGCACCTTGCCGTCGGGCCCGGGCGGCGTGGCGAGGACGATCCGCCCCACGCCCGCCGTCTGGGCGGGCAGCACGGTCATCAGGACGCTGGAGGGATAGGCGGCGCGGCCGCCCGGCGCGTACAGCCCCGCCGCCCCGACCGGCACCTCGCGCAGGCGCACCGAGTGGCCCTGGGGCAGCTCGACCCGCCGCTCCTCGCCGAGCTGCGCCGCGGCGACGGCGCGGACGTTGGCGGCGGCCATCTCCAGGGCGGCGCGCAGCGCGGGGTCGATCGCGGCCAGCGCCGCCGCCGCTTCGGCGGGATCGACGCGCAGCTCCTCGATGACACCGTCGGGCGCGTCGTAGCGCCGCGTCAACGCCAGCAGCGCGGCGTCGCCGCCCTCGCGGACCAGCCCGCCGATCGAGACGACCTCGACCGGCGGCGCCGCCTCGGCGCTCCACCACCGCACCGCGCAGGCGGTCGCCTGTGCCCCCGCCCACTCGAAGCGCTGGACCTTCACGCGCGGCTCGCCATCCGCAGGCGCGCGGTCAGATCGTCGACCTCGGCGGCGCGCAGCTTGTGGGCGACGCGGTTGGCGACGAGGCGGGCGGTGCAGTCGACGATCTCCTCGCGGACCTCGAGGTCGTTCTCGGCCAGCGTGCGGCCGGTGGCGACGAGGTCGACGATGCCGTCCCCGAGCCCGATCAGCGGCGCCAGCTCGACCGACCCCTTGACCTCGATCAGTTCGATCTGGCGGCCGGTGTCCTCGAAATAGCGTTCGGCGATCCGCGGGTACTTGGTCGCGATCCGCATCATCCCCAGGCGGCGCTGGCTTTCGCCGAGGCGCTCGTCCCCGCGCCGCCCGGCCAGCACCATGCGGCACCTGCCGTAGCGGAGGTCGAGCAGCTCGTAGACCACCCGGTCGGACTGCTCCAGCAGCACGTCCTTGCCGGTGATGCCGAGGTCGGCGGCGCCCGCCTCGACGTAGGTCGGCACGTCGGAGGGGCGCATCGTCACCAGGATCATCTCGTCGGTGTGGAAGATCAGCGAGCGCGAGTCGCCCCGCAGCGGCGCCGTGTCGACGCCCGCCGCGTCGAGCAGGTCGAGCGTTTCGGTGAACAGCGCGCCGCGCGGCACCGCCAGCGTGAGCGGGCCCTCCGGGTGGCTCGGGCCGCCGATCGCGCCGCCCTCGCTAGACATCGGCGGCCGCCCGTTCGCGCCGCCGCGACTCCTCCTCCATCTGGGCGACGTGGACGCGCTCCATGTAGAGGGAGAAGCCGGCCGCGGGCAGGTCGAGGCCGAACTTGGCGAGGAAGCCGTCGTAGCGGCCGCCGCCGCCGAGCACGTGGCCCAGTGCCGGGTCGTAGACCTCGAAGATCGTGCCGCTGTAGTAGCCGAGGTCGCGCAGGAGGCCGAAGTCGATCTGGACCCGGTCGGCGGTCCCCGCCGCGACCAGCGCCTCGTAGGTCGACTGCAGCCGCGCGGTGGTGCGCTCGACGGCCTCGCCGCCGATCTCGCGGGCGCGCGCCAGCACCTCGGCGCCGCCGCGGAGCTGGGACAGGGCGACGCAGGTCTCGATCGCCGCGTCGCCGATCCCGGCCTCGGCGAGGGCGGCCTCGAGGCCGACGAGGTCGTGTGTGGCGAGCCGGCCGAGGACCGCGTCGCGCGCCTCGCCCTCGACGCCGAACTCGGTGAGGAGCTGGCGGTAGAGATCGGCGTGGCCGAGCCCGATGACGGCGCGGTCGAGGCCCGCCGCGTCGAGCGCCGCCTCCAGCACGCCGATCACCTCGGCGGTGCCCGCGGCGCCGGGGGCGCCGATCAGCTCGATCCCGGCCTGGACGAATTCGCGCATCTCGCCGCGCTGCGGCAGCACCGCGCGGTAGGCGGAGGCGAGGTAACAGAGGCGCAGCGGCAGCGGCGCGTCGGCAAAACGGGTGGCGACGAGGCGGGCGATCGGCACCGTCATGTCGCTGCGCAACGCGAGCAGGTCGCCGTTCTCGTCGAAGAAGCGGTAGGGGGAGGCCGACGAGGGCCGCTCGCCGCGCGAGAGCACCTCGTCGTATTCGATCGCCGGCGTCGCGACCTCGCCGTAGCCCGCGCCTTCGAAGACATCGATCAGCCGGCGGTTGAGACGGCGGAGCTCGCGCATCTCGTCGGGCAGCACGTCGCGCGTGCCGGGCGGGATCGGGTGAATCATGGGCCGGACCATAAACGCTGTCCGGCCGGCCCGATCGGCCGCGCCAGGGAGCGGTCAGGCCGGGACCTCGGCGGTGACGCGCTCGATCTGGGCGCCGAGGCCGCGCAGGCGCTCGTCGATCTGCTCGTAGCCGCGGTCGATCTGGTGGATGTCGCCGATCTCCGAGGTGCCTTCGGCGGCCAGCGCGGCGATGAGGATCGCCATGCCCGCGCGGATGTCGGGGCTGGCGGCGCGCTCGCCGTGAAGCCGGCTCGGACCGCTGACGATCGCCCGGTGGGGGTCGCACAGCGTGATCCGAGCGCCCATCGCGACGAGTTTGTCGACGAAGAACAGACGGTTCTCGAACATCTTCTCGAAGATCAGGATCTCGCCGTCGGCCTGGGTGGCGAGCGCGAGGGCGATCGAGGTGAGGTCGGCCGGGAAGGCGGGCCAGGGGCCGTCCTCGATCTTCGGGATCGCCCCGCCGAGGTCCGGTTCGATCTCCAGGCGCTGGCCGGCGGGGACGATCACGTCCTCGCCGCGGACCTCGGAGCGCAGGCCGAGGCGGCGGAACTGGCGGCGGACGTTGCGCAGGTCGTCGGGGCCGGCGTCGCGGATCGTCAGCTCCCCCCCGGTCGCCGCGGCCAGCGCCATGAAGCTGCCGACTTCGATGTGGTCGGGGCAGATCGTGAACTCGGCGCCGCGCAGGCTCGCCTGGCCGTTCACCGTCATCACGTTGGAGCCGACGCCTTCGACCTCGGCGCCCATCGCGGTCAGGAGGCGCGCCAGGTCCTGGACGTGCGGCTCGGAGGCGGCGTTGGAGATCCGCGTCTGGCCGGGCGTCAGGGCGGCTGCCATCAGCGCGTTCTCGGTGCCCATCACCGAGGGCTCGTCCATGAAGATCTCGCAGGCGCAGAGGCCGGTCGGCGCGCTCAGCTCGATCCAGCGGGCGCCGTCGATGCGAGCGCCGAGGTCCTTGAACGCGTCGAGGTGGGCGTCGAGGCGCCGGCGGCCGATGAAGTCGCCGCCGGGCGGCGGCATCTTGGCGGCGCCGAAGCGCGCCAGGAGCGGCCCGGCGAGCAGAAACGAGGCGCGGATCCGGGAGGAGAGCTCCTCGTCGACGACCGGGTCGCTGACGTTGGCGGCGCAGAGCCTGACGCTGTTGTCGTCCACCCACGCGACCTCCACCCCGAGCTGCTCGAGCAGCGCGATCTGCGCCTCGGTGTCGCGGATGCGGGGCACCCGGTGCAGCAGCACCTCCTCCTCGGTCAACAGGCAGGCGGCGAGGATCGGCAGGGCGGCGTTCTTGTTGCCGGCGACGGTGACCTCGCCGGAGAGGGGCCGGCCACCTTGGATCACGAATTTCTCCATCGCCAAGCAGGGTAACGACCGCTCCTGCCGGCGCCGCAGGCCACCCCCGCGGCCGCCTGCGCGCTCTGCGGCCTTGACGGCGTTCACAACTTTTCTGGACCGCGCTGCAAAGTGACGGCCGTCACGCTACGATCCAGCCCACGAGGCGACGGAGCGTGGCGATAGCCGCAGCAGATGCTCCGGGATCGAAACCTCGTATTGCGCTTCTGGGGGTTCGCGGGCGCTGCCACAGTCAGGCGGCGACCGCGACGTGTCCGCGGGTCGCCCGGCCTCCCCGCAGCCCACACCGCGGCCGAATGTCAGTGCTTCCTAACAACGGCGAAGCGCGGGGTCCCCCGTTTCGACAGCCACGACCAAAGGCCGCGAATTGCAGGTAATTTCTAGCCCCCGTGCAAGCTTGCTTGCAGAATCCGGTAGCCGTCCGAGCGCCGGCCTATCTTAGGAACACATGTTCGATTCTAAGCAAACGCTAACGGCACGGCTGACCGACGCCGTCGACCTGATGATCGACTTCGCCACGCTCGGCGAGTACGGGCTCGAGCCCGTTGGGAGCGCTTCTCCGAGCTGCGAGACCCGCCACCGCCGCCCGGTCCCGGTTCCTTGCCCGGGGCCGCGGCGGCAGCGTGGCGATCGTCTTTTCGACCGGGTGAGCCGCCACTACAGCTTCTAGCCAGGCCCTTAGGCGCGGGAAGTACCGCCGGGCTCGGGGCGCCGATCGCGAGAGTTCGCGCCATCGACGCGGGACCGCAAGGCGTCACGGCGAGCGCAACCGTCTCGCCCACGCCCCCTCGCTGGCTGTGGCCACGGCCGAGACGACCAAGATATGTGGGGGGGGAATGGGCGTGGGAGCGCGGCCGGGTCGCACGGGTTCGTCACGGGGATGTCGCTTCCGTGCGTGTCGAACAACACGCACTTCAGCGCTGCAGTACTTATGGGGGCTATAGCGACAGAAAGTGCTGCATCGCGTTCTCGGTCCCTGGCCGCAGGCCCGAGGACGGACCGAAGGCGCACGGAAGCGTGACATTCCCCGGCGTCCCCTCACCTCCCCACCGCCCAGAGTCCTGCTGCGGTGCCTTACGGTTCCCTTGCGGCACCAAGTCACCACAGCGACCGGGGCGCGGGCGTCCCTGGGGACGAGACCGTTACGACGTCGGACTTCGTGCCGTCCCCAGGACCCACCTAGGACTGCCACCCCGGCCGGACCACCCCGACCCAGCCGCCCGCAACCGAAATGGACGTGGAGCGAGCTTGTCTAGGGGCAAGACTGAGCCCGCGAGCGGACGGCACGTCCAGCAGCGCCACACAAGCTGGCGATCGTGGCCTCAGACGCCGCCCATAAACGAGCGCAGCCCGCGCCCTCAATGGGCGCGGGCTGCGAGAAGAACCGGCGGCGACCTACTCTCCCAGGGGGTTGCCCCCCAAGTACCATCGGCGCTGAAAGGCTTAACTGCTCTGTTCGGAATGGGAAGAGGTGTCTCCCTTTCGCTATGCACCACCGGAGATTTGCGAGACGCTCGGTGGTCCTTGAAAACTGCACACGCCAAGTGTGGATAGAGATAGAAATATCCGTCAAGCCCTCGAACCATTAGTACCGGTCAGCTACGCCCATTGCTGGACTTCCACTGCCGGCCTATCAACCTGGTGGTCTACCAGGGGTCTTACTCCCTCAAAGGGATGGGAGAGCTCATCTCGAGGACGGCTTCCCGCTTAGATGCTTTCAGCGGTTATCCGTTCCGTGCGTAGCTAAGCTGCGGTGCCCTTGGCAGGACAACAGCTACACCAGAGGCACGTTCATCCCGGTCCTCTCGTACTAGGGATGACTCCTCTCAACTCTCCAACGCCCACAGCAGATAGGGACCGAACTGTCTCACGACGTTCTGAACCCAGCTCGCGTACCGCTTTAATGGGCGAACAGC
>DASZUW010000285.1:0-5147 GCA_035547475.1 Solirubrobacterales bacterium | reverse complement strand
CCGGTGGGCGAGCACGTCGTGCATCTCGCGCGCGATCCGCTCCCGCTCCGCCGCCCGCGCCTGGTCGGCCCGCAGCCGCCCCTCCTCGACCAGCTGCGCGTTGCGCTCGTGCAGCGAGTCGACGAGGTCGCGGCGGACGCGCACGAAGAGTCCCCAGCCGATCGCGACGCAGAAGAGCAGCAGGCCGACCAGCACGTTGTCGCGCAGCACCGGGCCGCTCGGCGCGTAGAGGAGCGAGTAGAAGATCGCCGCGGCGATCGAGGCGACCGTGATCCAGGTCAGGTCGCGCCGGCTGCAGCGGATCGCCGCGTTGAAGAGGACGACCAGCCCGGCGCCGCCCGCCAGCGCCGAGACCGCCGAGGCGGGGACGATGAAGCAGGCGATGCCGACGGGATGGCGCCGCCGGTCCCAGAGGGCGGCCAGCGCGGCGATACCGAGGACGAAGTCGACGACCAGGAAGGCGGCGCCGTGCCGGCGCCAGGTGTCGTGCAGGGCGATCACCCCGAACAGCAGGGCGACCATCGTGACCACCGCGTCGACCGCCCAGTCGCGCAGGCTGCGCCGGGCCCCGGGCCCGTCGACCATGGAGCCGGGGAGCATCCGTCGCTGCCAGCGCGCCGGGTCCGGGATCTGCTTCACCTCGATCGAGGCCACGGCCACAGCGTAGGGCGGGGATGGAGTCCGATGTCGCTACCAAAGTAGGGGGCGAGCCGACACTTACGTCGGGGCGAGAAGGCGACCTGCGGCCGATGCGGCGGCCGCGTGCAGGGGGAAGGCTGGCGGCATGATCGAAGCCGAGAAGTTGACCAAGCGATTTGGCGGGAGGGCCGTCGTCGACGACGTGACCTTCCGCTGCGAACCGGGCACCGTCACCGGATTCCTCGGGCCCAACGGGGCGGGGAAGACGACGACGATGCGCATGATCTGCGGGTTCTCGACGCCCGATTCCGGCCACGCCGGGGTCCTCGGCGGCGAGTACCGCGCGCTGCCGAACCCCGGCCGGCGGGTCGGGGTGCTGCTCGATGCGTCGGCCCAACACGGCGGGCGGCGCGGGCGCGAGGCACTGGCGATCTCCGCGATGACGATGGGCGTCGAGGAGAAGCGGGTCGACGACCTGCTCGGGCTGGTCGGGCTCGACCGCCCGGCGGCGCGCAAACGGGTGCGTCAGTACTCGCTGGGGATGCGCCAGCGCCTCGGGATCGCCAACGCCCTGATCGGCGAACCGGAGGTGCTGATCCTCGACGAGCCCGCCAACGGCCTCGACCCGGAAGGGATGCGCTGGATGCGCGGCCTGCTGCGGGACTTCGCCGAGCGCGGCGGGACCGTGCTCCTCTCGTCGCACCTCCTGCACGAGGTCGACGCGATCGCCGACCGTCTCGTGATCATCGGCAGCGGCAAGATCGTCGCCCAGGGCAGCAAAGAAGAGCTGCTCTCCGACGCCGGGACGCTGGTGCGGGCCGACGACCGCGCGGCGCTCGGGCGGGCCCTCGCGGCCGCCGGCCTCGAGGCGCGGGAGGCCGACGACGGCGGCTTCCTGGTCGACGCCGAGCCGCGCGCGGTCGGCGCCGCGGCGCAGGGGGGAGGGGTCGCCCTCGTCCACCTCGCGCCCGCCGGGGACGCCGGCCTCGAGCAGCTGTTCTTCGACCTGACCAGCGACAACGGCAAGGAGGGGGAGGAGTGAACGCCCACGCGATCGAGGCACCCGAGATGAAGGCGACGCCCGCCGGGCGCGACCGGCGGCCGGGCCTGGCCCGCCTGACGAGGGTCGAGCTGCGCAAGATGGTCGACACCCGCAGCGGCTTCTGGCTGCAGCTGGCGGTGCTCGGGCTGAGCGTCCTGGCCGTGCTGATCACGGTGCTGTGGGGTCACGAAGACGACAAAACCTTCATCCAGATCCTCTCCAACGCCCTGCAGCCCGCCGGGATCCTGCTGCCGGTAGTCGGCATCCTGCTGGTCAGCTCGGAGTGGTCGCAGCGGACGGCGCTGGTCAGCTTCGCGCTCGTCCCGGAGCGTCCGCGGCTCCTGATCGCCAAGGTGCTCGCCGGGGTCGTCCTGGCGCTGGCGGCGACGGCGGTCGGGTTGCTGTTCGCGGTGATCGGCACGGCGCTCGCCTCGACCGACCTGCACCACGTCTGGTCGATGCCCGCCGGGCTCTTCCTGCAGGACCTCGTCTACGTCGTGACCGCGATGATCATCGGGATCGGCTTCGGCGCCGCCCTGCAGTCCTCGGCGCCGGCGATCGTCCTCTACTTCGCCCTGCCGGTCGCCTTCGCCGCGCTCGGCTCGATCCACGCGCTGAGCGGGGTCGTCGACTGGATCAACACCGCCGAAGCGCTGGAACCGCTGACCACCGAAGTGATGAGCGGCCATCAGTGGGCGCAGGGCGTGGTGGCGCTGGCCCTCTGGATCGGGGTGCCGTCGGCGATCGGGCTCTGGCGGCTCACCCGACGCGACGTCGGCTGAGCCCCGGGGCGACCAGAGGGCACGTTAAGGTGGCGGCGTGAGCTTCCTGCGCCGTCACCTCACCTACGCCAACGTCGCCGCCACCCTCGCCCTCTTCCTCGCCCTCGGCGGCGCCGCCTACGCGGCGACCCAGCTGCCGCGCAACTCGGTCGGCACCGCCCAGCTGCGGCGCGAAGCGGTGACCGCGGGCAAGATCGCGAGGAAGACCCGCAACCAGCTGCGGGGCGACCGCGGTCCGGCCGGGCCCCAGGGCCCGCAGGGCAAGCAAGGTGCGCGAGGCCCGAAAGGCGCGACCGGCGCCAGGGGCGCCCAGGGCCCCCGCGGCGACAAGGGGGAAAGGGGCGAACCGGGGACCGGCCCGGCGTTCGAAGTCTTCACCGCCACCTCCAAGGCCACGCCCGGCCAGATCCTCGGCCAGACGCTCGGGCCCGGGGCCTACGTGATCACCGCCGACGTGACCGCGACCAACAACACGGGCGAAGCCGGGATCGTGCCGATCGAATGCACCCTGCTCGCGGGTGCGGAAAGCAGCGCCCGATCGGCGACCGTCGATGAGGGCGAGCAGGCGACCGTCTCGGTGTCGATCACCCACACCTTCGGGTCCGCCGGCGCGGCGACCCTCACCTGCAACAGCCCGAAATCGCTCCTGGTCGACGGCGCCAACATGATCGCTACCCAGGTCCGCTCCGCGTCCCGCGTCTCGGCCGGCTGACGAACGCCGAGGGCCGGGTGATCGGGGGAGAGGTGGCGGGACGTGTGGCCGGAGGTGATGTCAGAGGAAGAAGTGTCCGGGAAGCGTGACGTCCCCGGCATCTTCGTCCGGGGACCGGGCGAGTCGTGGCATCTCCCGCACGGGACCCGCACGGAAGTCCGACGAGCTCCGACCAAAGTCGGAGGACCCGACGGTCAGGATCCTCTGTGTGGAGTTTGGTCGCTCAGAGCGCCAAAACTCGACGCGCGTGTCCGCGGGGGCCCCGATCCCCGGTGCTCGGAGTGTGGACGGCCCGGGCAAGGGCCGCCGACACCCGCCTTCGGAACCTCTGGCCCGCCGCCGCCGCTCAACGCCTTCCCACCTAAGCTCTGCGCGCCCGCTATCCTTGTCGGAGCCTCGCGCCTCGGCCCGGGGTTTTCCTTTGTAACGAGTGCCTTCGGGCACGGAACTTGAGGGGACAGATGGCTCGCGGAGATGTCCGCATCGCGGTGACGCTGGCTTGTGAAGACTGCAAGCGGCGGAATTATCAGACCAACAAGTCGCGGCGTAACACGCCCGACCGTGTCGAGCTGCGCAAGTTCTGTCGCTGGTGCGGGAAGCACACCCCGCACAAAGAGACCCGGTAGAGGTCGATGGCGAAAACCCGCGCACAGCGCAAGGCCGAGCGCCGCGCTCGCGAAGCCGCGGAGCAGAAACGCTCCGGCTCCGAGCGCCGCGCTGAGTCGCGGGCGCAGCACGACACCCAGATCGGCGTCTCCGGCGACGTCGCCGAGGTCGAGGCCGTCGAGGCCGGGATCGCGGCGGGCGCCTCGGAGGCCGAGACGGAGACCCCCGACGCGCCGCGCCGGCCCTCGCGGGCGGAACGGCGCGCCGAGGCGAAAGCCGCCAAACAGGCCGAGCGCCAGAAACGTGACGAGCAGAAACGGCGCGAGCGCGAGCAGCTCGCCCGCCAGCAGAAAAAAGCCGCCGCGGCCCGGCAGACCGGGGCGCGGGGCGGGGTCCTCGGCTTCCTGCTTTCCTGCTGGGCCGAGCTCAAGAAAGTCCAGTGGCCCGACCGCGACACCCTGGTCCAGGCGACCGCGGTGACGATCATCTTCGTAGCCGTCGCGGCGGCCTACCTGGGCGCCCTGGACGCGCTCTTCAAGTGGCTTGTTCAGCAGATCCTCTAACCGACAAGAAGGCTTCCGAATTCGATGTTTCGCTGGTACGTGATCAACACCTATTCCGGGCACGAGAACAAGGTCAAGCACAACCTTGAGCACCGGGTCCAGACGATGAGCCAGAACCGCAACGTGCGGCAGGTCGTCGTCCCCACCGAGCAGGTCTCCGAGGTCAAAGACGGCCAGAAAGTGACGCAGGAGAAACGGACGATGCCCGGCTACGTCCTGGTCAACATGGAGATGACCGACGACGCCTGGTCGCTGGTCAAAAACACGCCCGGGGTGACCGGCTTCGTCGGCGCCGAGCGGAACAAGCCGGTGCCGCTCTCGAAACCGGAGGTCGACCGCCTCCTCCATCGCGAGACCGCCGAGCGCCCGCGCACCCAGGCGCAGTTCTCGATCGGCGAATCGGTCAAAGTCATCTCCGGCCCGCTCTCCGACTTCTCCGGCGAGATCGCCGAGATCAACGAGGACGGCGCGAAACTCAAAGTCCTGGTCTCGATCTTCGGTCGGGAGACCCCCGTCGAGGTGGGCTACGACCAGGTGAAGAAGATCTAGCCGGGCGCGACCCGCTAGGCTCCACCACCCCCCATGGCCAAAAAAGTACTCACCGTCATCAAGCTGCAGATCCAGGCGGGCAACGCCAATCCGGCGCCGCCGGTCGGCCCCGCGCTGGGCCAGCACGGCGTCAACATCATGGACTTCTGCAAAGCCTTCAACGCGCAGACCCAGGGCGAAGGCGGGACGATCATCCCGGTCGAAATCACGGTCTACGAGGACCGCTCCTTCACCTTCGTCACCAAGACGCCGCC
>DASZUW010000284.1:0-11584 GCA_035547475.1 Solirubrobacterales bacterium | reverse complement strand
TCATCACCCCCGAGTCGAGGATGATCGCGCCCGCGATCAGCGTCGCCGGGCCGACCTTGTAGGGGCGGCCGACGCACCAGCAGGCGAGCAGCGCGATCGCCAGCCAGAAGAGGTTGATCAGCGGCGAGAGCCAGTCCGTCTTGAAGAGGACGATCGCCGCGGCGTTGACCAGTTCCGAGCTCTGTGGGTAGAACCAGGCGGCGAGGCGCAGCGGGTCGGTGAAGTGCAGATGGACCGTCGAGTGCTGCTGGGCCATCGTCGCCGCGAACGGCATGTGGTACCAAGTCGTGTCGCCGCCGAACATCCCCTGGTCGAGCGCCAGCTGGGACGGGAACGTCCACTCGGCCATCGTGAACGAGGCGACGGCCACGGCCAGCAGCAGCGCCCATTTGGTGACCGCGGGGGCCTTGATTTCCTCGCCCCGCTCGGGCGCCCGCCAGTAGCCGAGCAGCGCCGCGCCGAGCCCGACCGCGATCGTGAAGACGATGATCCAGCCGAAGCGCAACACGCTCAGCGTGCCGAGGACCTCCAGCGACAGGATCAGCAGCGCGACCGCCAGGGTCGCGTCGGCGAGCCGCGCCAGACCGCCCGAGAATTCGGGGACGATCCAGCGGCGCAACCAGTACCCGCCGAGCCCGAGCGCGGCGAGGATCCCGATCACGGCGAAGCTGCCGGCTATGTAGGAGCCGAAGGAGGGTGCCACGGGCGCGGGATGCTATTCGCCGCGCCCGTCGGGAGAGCCCTCGACCGCTCAGGCGGCCGTCGCCGGCCCGCCTACGCGGCGGCCGGGATGGTGCAGGCGACGCCGGTGCCTTTGAGCCCGCAGTAGCCGTTCGGGACCTTGTGGAGGTACTGCTGGTGGTAGTCCTCGGCGTAGTAGAAGGGGCCCGCCGGGGCGATCTCGGTCGTCACCGGCTCCTTGCCGGCGGCGCGCAGATCAGCGTCGTAGGCGTCACGAACCCGTTCGGCCGCCTCCTTCTGCGCGTCGTTCACGAAATAGATGCCGGACCGATACTGGGTGCCGACATCGTTGCCCTGGCGCATGCCCTGGGTCGGGTCGTGCTCCTCGAAGAACTTCTTCAGCAGGTCCTCGTAGGAGACCTTGGCCGGGTCGAAGGCGACCATCACCGCCTCGGCGTGCCCGGTCCGCCCGCTGCAGACCTCCTCGTAGGTGGGGTTCGGCGTGATCCCCTCCTGGTAGCCGACCGCGGTCGAGTAGACCCCGTCCATCTCCCAGAACAGCCGCTCCGCGCCCCAGAAACAGCCCAGCGCGAAGTAGGCGACCTCGATCCCCTCGGGAAACGGCGGCTTCAGCGGCGTCCCCAGGACCGCGTGCGTCTCCGGCACCTGAAACGAGGGCTCGCTGCGCCCCGGCAGCGCCTCCTCGGCGCTCACCATCTGGGTCTTGTCGGCGTTCAACATCATCATCAGCTTTCCGATCGAGCTCATCCGTCTTCCTCTCTTTCGCTGAGGGAAACGTTACGCCCCAGGTCTAACGAGTCTGTGAACTGCCGCCCTCCCCCGGCCGGCCACCTCGAACCGATATCCTTCCGATGCAGGGCCTTCGGGAGGCTCGGAACGGAGAGAAAGATTTACGTCTGCGAACGCTGTGGAAGCCGGTTCAACTCCGCCCGCTTCGCTCACATCGAGCTGTGTCCGCGGTGCCTGCTGCGCGACGACGTCGCCTCCCACCTCGTGAACGTCCCGGACGACAAACGCCGTCCCGAACCGCCGAAAGACGCCCCGCCCGAGCCCGACGCCGCGAGCGCCGAGTTGGGCTGAGCGACCATGCTCACCAGTTCGACCTGATCGGGGCAATCGGTTCAAGCTGGCAGTCCAGAGCGATTTGACCAGCCCGTACATCATCACTCCGGCATCACGTTCGCGGCTCGTCCAGTTGTCGCTGCGCAGGCAAGCCGCCTTGTCCTCCGTCCGGAGTCGGTTTAGGCTGCCGGTACGGAGAGGGCTGGCCTCTCGCCCGCGTTTCGGTCACGCGCCCCGCGCCGCGGCGCGAGAAAGGAGGTAGGGATGGAGTCAGGAGGCGGAACGCAGACGCGAGGCGGCGGCCCGGCGCCTGGTGGGGCCGGCGATGTCTGGGCGAAGCGCCCGGAGACCTCGGGCTGGGCGCTGTTCGCAGGCGTCCTCCTGCTCGTCGTCGGCGCCCTCGACGCCCTCTACGGCCTGGCGGCGGTGCTGAACAGCGAAGTCGTGGTCGTCGGCGGCGACGGCGTGATGATCTTCTCGGTCGCCGCCTGGGGCTGGGTCCACCTGATCCTCGGCGCCCTGGTGGCGTTGAGCGGACTGGGGCTGCTCTACGGGCGCGACGACGCGCGCATGGCGGCGATCTTCTTCATCGCCCTGAACGCCGTGCTGCAAGTGGTCTGGTTCCCGCTGGCGCCGCTGTGGGCGTTGTTGGTCGTGCTGCTCGACGTGGCGATCATCTACCACCTGACCGTCCGCTGGGAGGGTTGAGCGAGGCCGCTCCCAACGTAGGACCACCGTGCGCGGCCGGGCGGGCTCGCCGGACTTCAGTCCTCGCCCTCACCCTCCAGGTCGCGTACGGTCGAGACGAACTCGCGCCGCAGGCCGATTTGGGGCCCGCCGATCAACTCCCATGAGCGGCCGATGCCACCGAGCGAGCAGATCACGACGAGGATCGCCAGGCCTCGCACGTCGCCGACGTCCCCGGGGTCGCCGGTCAGGTCGATGCCGATCACCAACTGGACCACGAAGACGAGCACGAACCCCAGCAGGAACAGAGATTCGCGATAGCCGCGGGGCTGCCTGCGCCGGAGCCGGTAGAGCGAGAGCAGCGAGGCACCGACGAAGACCCCACCGAGCACCGCCGCCACGACCGCAGGCCAGCCCAGGCGGATGCCGGGGATCAGCGCGAAGAACGAGATCGCCAGCGCGTTGGTGAAGACGGTGAGCGCCCCGAGCGCCCGGATCCGGTGCGACTGCACACCGCCCTGCTCCGCCAATCGGTCCCGTGACACCGTGATCGCCACGAACAGCAGCCCGATCAGCGCCCCGGCGACCGTCGCCGCGGCGGCGAAGAAGTCGTGAAACGTGCTTTCGATCATTCTCGCACCATAGAGTCGGGCGAAGATGGGACCGGCGAGCACCAGACCGCGACGGCGCGGGTCTTCGCCTGACGACGGGTCGCAGCCGCTCTCATCGCGGCTGACCCGGATCGCGCTGTGGGTCGGCGGTGCGGCACTTGCCATCTTCGTCCTCGACCTGCTCGGCGTCCCGGTCGGCGACTGGATCGGCGAGCTCTTCGACAGGCTCGGCGAGGTCCCGACCTGGGCGATCGTCGCCGGGCTCCTCCTGCAGACCGCGAACACGACTCTGGCGGCGCTCGCCTGGTTCGGCATCCTGCGGGCGACGCCCCTGACCGGGGTGACGTATCGGATCGTCCTCGCCTCCTACGCAACGGCGGTCGCCCTCAACGGCTTCCTCCCGGCGAACATCGGCACCTGGGTGATGCTGCTGATGTTCACCGCCCTGTTCGCGGGGGAGACCTTCCCGATGATGGTCTCCGGGATCGTCGTCCAGAAGATCCCGTTCACGGTCTTCAGCGTCGCCCTCTACCTGTACCTCTTCCTCTCGGTCGCGGGCTCGTTCTCGGTCAAGCTCGGCTTCCTCGACGAACACACCGGGCTGGTGGTCGGCATCCTCGTCGGCGTCGGCTTCCTGATCGTCCTCCTCGCCCGCGTCTTCAGCAGGCGGCTGGCCGGGCTGCGCGAACAGGTGGTCGAAGGCGGCGCCGTGCTGCGGACCCCGCGCCGCTTCCTCCTCGACGTGGTGATCCCCTCGCTCGGCAGCTACCTGGCCCGGCTCGCGATCGTCGCCGTCTTCCTCACCGCCTATGGCATCCCGGCGACCCTCCACGACATCGCCACGGTCACCGCCTCGAACTCGATCTCCAACACGGTCTCGGCGACGCCCGGCGGCGTCGGCGTCACCCAGGCGCTGAACTCGGTGGCCCTCTCGGGCTCCGCCGACGCGGCGACCGCGACCGCCTACTCGATCAGCCAGCAGCTCGTCACCTCGGCCTGGAACGTGGTCTTCGCCGTCGTCATGGTCTCCTGGGTCTTCGGCTGGAGCGGCGGCAAGGAGCTGGTCGAGTCGTCATATGACGACGCCAGGGTGAAGAGCCGGGAGATGCGGGTGCGCCACAGACGCGGGCGGCCGGCCGGTGAGGCGACCGCGTCGGGCCCCGTCCCGGCCGACACCGCCCCCCAGCAGGAGTGACCGGCCGGCCGGTCCCGGAGGCGGATCGCACCCTCGCCCGCTGCCCCTCCGGTGACGGGACGCAGGCGCCCGCGGGCATCGCAACCCCGGAGCTCGACGAGATGCTGATGGGGCGGTAGACGCGGACATCTGGAGGCAATGCGCCGTCTGCTCGACGCCGGTGCCCGCGTCGACGGCGACCCCGAGAGCGAGGCTCTCCGTGCGGCGAGGGATGCGGACCCTCTGATCCAATCGGGGCGCCCGGATTCGAACCGGGGACCTCCGCCACCCAAAGGCGGCGCGCTACCAGGCTGCGCCACGCCCCGACCGCGCCAGTGTACGGCGATCATCTAGCTTCTTGGGCGATGGCCGACGTCCTGCCGCTGAAGGCGCTTCATTACGACCTCGCCAAGGTCGGGGGGCTGGGGGCGGTCGCCTCGCCGCCCTATGACGTGATCGACGCGGCGGAGCGGGCGCGGCTGTTGGAGCGCTCGCCTTACAACGCGGTGGCGATCGATCTGCCGGTGCCGTTCGACCCGGACGATCCGGCGAGCCGGCCCGTCGGCGATCCGTACGAGGACGCGGCGCGGCGGATCGACGCCTGGCGCGCGGAGGGGGTGCTGGTGGCCGACGCCGAGGAGGCGGTGTGGGCGCTGTCCCAGGACTACACGGCGCCCGACGGGATGAGGCACACCCGCCACGGAGTGCTGGCGCGCGTGCGGGTCGAGGATTACGAGACCGGGACCGTCCGCCCGCACGAGCGCACGCACCCCGGGCCGCTCCAGGACCGCCTGGAGCTGACGCGGGCGACGCGCCTGAACCTCTCGCCGATCTTCTCGCTGTCGACCGAGGATCCCTGGCCGCTGGTCGAGCCCGCCCTCGCCGCCGAGCCCTGGGGCGAGGTGAGCGACGAGGACGGGACCGTCAACCGGGTCTGGCGGGTGGCCGATCCGGCCGTCGTCGCCGCGGTGGTGGAGCGGCTCGCCGGCGCCCAGCTTTTGATCGCCGACGGCCACCACCGCTACGAGACCGCGCGCGCCTACGCCGAGGAGATCGGCGGCGAGGGCGACCATCGCTACGTCCTGATGTGCCTCGTCGCGCTGCAGGACCCGGGCCTCACCGTCTTCCCCACCCACCGCCTGCTGAGCGGCTTCTCCCACGACCCGGCCCGCCGCGAGCGCCTGCTCGCGGGGCTCGCCGAGCACTTCGAGGTGACCGAGGTCCCGCGCGCGGAGCTCGACCCGGCGGCCGAGGACGGCGTCGGCGTCTTCGGCCTCTTCGACGCCGACGGCACCGCCCGCCGCCTGCGCCTGCGCGACACCGCCGCGCTCGACCGCCGGCTCGCCGGCAAGCCCGAGGCCTACCGCCGGCTCGACTCGGCGATCCTCGAGACGCTGGTGTTGGAGGGCCTCGCCGGCCTCAGCGAGGAGGACATCACCGAGCGCCGCGGCCTCGAATACGCCAAGAGCGTCCCCGCGGCGCTCGACCTGGTCGAGAACGGCATCTACGACCTGGCCTTCATCCTGCGCCCGGTGCCGATCGAGCAGGTGAAGGCGGTGGCGGAGACCGACGAGAACATGCCGCCGAAGTCGACCTACTTCTTCCCCAAGGTGATGACCGGCTTCGTCTTCAGCCCGGTGGGCTGAGGGGCGCGCCCGCGGGGACGGTCCAGGCGCCCGCGTAGGATCGAGGCATGGTCAAGATCTACACCAGGAAGGGCGACGACGGGACGACCTCGCTCTGGTACGGCGGCCGCGTCCCCAAGGACAGCGCCCGCACCGAGGCCTACGGCACCTTCGACGAGGCCTGCTCGGCGCTCGGCGTCGCCCGCGCGCTCTGCGCCGAGTCCGGCGCCGCCGAGCTCGCCGCCGACATCCTGCGCCTCCAGAACGACCTCTTCGTCGCCGGGGCGGAGCTGGCGACCGCGCCGGAGGCGTCCGCGCGCCTCGAGGACGGGGTCAGCCGCGTCACCGAGGAGATGGTCGTCGCGGCCGAGGGGCTGATCGACCGCTACATGGCCGAGGTCGAGCTGCCGCCGAAGTTCGTCATCCCCGGCGGCAACCTGATCTCCGCCCACCTCGACGTCGCCCGCACCGTGATCCGCCGCGCCGAGCGCCGCGTCTCCACCCTGGTCGAGGAAGGCGCGATCGCCTCCGCAACCCTCGTCCACTTCGTCAACCGCGCCTCCGACCTCGCCTACGCGATGGCGCGCTGGGCCGACGTCGAGGACCCGGCCCTCTTCGAGGGCCGCGGCCGCTGATGCAGGCCCACGTCGTCGCCCGCCGGATCGCGGGCTTCTCGCACGAAGTCGACCTCGGCGAGGAGCGCGAGATCGTCGTCGACGAGCCCGCCGAGCAGGGCGGCACCGACACCGGCCCGAGCCCGGGCCGGCCCCTCGCCTCGAGCCTCGCCGGCTGCACCGCGATCACGATCGAGCTCTACGCCGAGCGCAAGGGCTGGGATCTGCCGACGCTCGAGGTCAGCGTCGATATGACCTCCGACGCCGCGCGCATGCCGACCCACTTCACGGTCGAGGTCGCCCTGCCGCCCGGGCTGGACGACGAGCAGCGGCGCCGGCTGATGGCGATCGCGGCGAAGTGCCCGATCCACAAACTGCTCGAGCGCGGCGCCGAGATCACGGTCGCCGAACGGGCGGCCGCGCTCTGATGGACCTCGGGCCCGCAGGGCTCCGCGGCGTCGTCGCCGGCGACGGGGGCGAGGTCGCCTTCCTCTGCTCGGAGCGCGCGTCCCACGTCACCAGCAGCGCCGGGGTGATCGATTGAGCGGCGCGCTCGCGCTGCTCCGCCGCCGACCTCAGTTCCGCGCCCTCTGGACGGCCCTCGGCCTCTCCTACGCGGGCTCCGGGGCGGCGACCACGGCGCTCACTCTCTACGTCCAGCAGACGCGCGGCACCGGCACCGCGGTCGCCGCGTTCCTGATCGCCTCGCAGGTTCCACGCCTGCTCGGCCCGCTCGCCGGCGGCATCGCCGACCGCGCCGACCTGCGCACGGTGATGATCGGCTGCGACGTCGGCCAGGCCGCGGTCTTCGCCGCGATCGCGACGCTGCCCCCGTTCGGCATCCTGATCGGGCTGACCGCGCTCACCACGATCCTCCAGACCTCCTACGGCCCGGCTCGCACCGCGATGGTCCCGAACCTGGTCGAGCCCGACGAGCTGATCGCCGCCAACGCGCTGCTCGGCACGGCCACCAACCTCTACGTCGCGGTCGGCCCGCTGGTCGGCGGCCTGCTCTTCGCCGCGATCGGCCCGGCCGCGGCGCTCTTGGTGAACGCGGCGACCTTCCTCGGCTCCGCCGCGCTCACCGCCCGCGTGCCGGCGACGAGACCGCCCGCCGACACCGAGCACGAGCCGCTCCTCGCCGCGACCCGCACCGCCGCGCGCTTCATCTGGGAGGACCCGATCATGCGCACGGTGGGGATCTCGATCTGCCTCCTGGTCGCCTTCCTCGCGGTCGACAACGTCGCGCTCGTCTTCCTCGTCCGCGAGACGCTCGGCGGCTCCGCCTTCGCCTACGGCCTGATCGAGGCGGTCTTCGGACTCGGGATGCTGGCCGGCTCCCTCTGGATCCTGCGCGGTCGCGGCGGTGGCTGGGCGGCACCGCGCCTCTACCTGCTGGCGTGTGGGCTCAGCTCGGCGGCGTCGGTGGGCAGCGGGGTGGCGCCGAGCCTCGGCGTCCTCGCCCCGGTCGAGGCCGTCGCCGGCTCCGGCAACGGGATCGAGATCGTCGCGAGCGACACGATCATCCAGCAGCGGGTCCCACGCGGACTGATCGGCCGCGTCTACGGCTTCACCTCGTCGTTCACCTCGCTCGGGGTCGGGATCGCGATGGCCGGCGGCGGCCTCCTCGTCGACGCCACCTCCCCCCGCGCGACCTTCCTGATCGCCGGGGCGGGCGGCCTCCTCGTCACCCTCGCCATCGCGCCGACGATGCTCCGCGCGCGCCCCGCGGCGGCCACCGAGGTGGCGGAGGGATGATGTCGGCTTGACCGCGAACGGCGACATCGGCGCGCTGCTCCTGGACGCCGCGGAGGCGCTGGCGATGGACGCGCGCGGGGGGACCGAGTCGGCGGTCCTGCTGCCGCTCTACGGCTGGCCCGAGGAGCCCGGACTCATCTTCACCGAGCGGCGCGCCGACCTGCGCCGCCACGCGGGCGAGATCTCCTTCCCGGGCGGGCGCCAGGACCCCGGCGACGGCGACCTCAAGGCGACCGCGCTGCGCGAGGCGCGCGAGGAGATCGCGCTCGACCCGGGGCGCGTCGAGATCGTCGGGGCGCTGCCGCCGGTCTCCACCTTCGTCACCGGCTACCGGATCCAGCCCTTCGTCGGCCTGGTCGACGACCCCGGAGCGCTGGCGCTCGAACCGAACCCGACCGAGGTCGAGACCGTCCTCGCCTTCTCCCTCGAGGAGCTCCGCGAGGGCTACGAGATGCGCCGCCTGATCCGCCGCGGCGTGCCGATCCACACCCCCACCTACGAGGTAGGGGGGCAGCTGATCTGGGGGGCGACGGCGCGGATCCTGGGGGACTTCTTGAAGCGGCTTGCGTAGGCCGGGCGGGGCGACCCTCAGCGGCGCGCCAGGAGCTCGATGGCGGCGGTCTCGAGCTCCCCGACCCAGGCAGGGCCGTGGGCGCGCGGCGTCTTCGTGATCGCGACCGGGATGCGCCAGGTGCGCTCGGCGTCACGGACGAGCTCGGCACCGCCCGCCAGCACCTCGTCGTCCACCGTCCCGACGCCCTCGTAGACGAAGCCGCGCACCGGCGTTTCCACGAGGCGTTCGAGCAGGGATTCGAGGCGGGGGCCGTGGATCGCGGCGAGGTTCGCGGCGTCGCCGCCGGCCGAGCCCAAAAGCCAGACGAGGACCGCCACGTCGTCGACCAGCTCGAGGATCGTCCCCGGCCGCTCGGGGTCGGCGCGGACCGGTTCGATCCCCGCCGCCTCGATCGCGTCGAGGCCCGCCGCGGCGCGGCTCGTGCCGCGCACCGCCCAGCCCTCCTCGAGCAGCTCGGCGCCGAGGGCACGGCCGGAGCAGCCACAGCCGACGATCAGTGCGCGAGCCACTCGGGGGCGCGCCGGCCGTTGGCGCGGCGCTGTTCGGAGTTCGCGCCCGGCCCGGGGCGATGGTGGACGTTGTGGGTGTCGACCGGCTCGCCGCACTCCGAGCAGACCGGCACGGCGTGGAAGGCGTGGTCGCCGTGGACGACCTCGAGCGGCGGGCCGTTCTCGGCCGTGTACTTGTCGCCCCAGGCGAGGAGCGCGAGCATCACCGGCTGCAGGTCGCGTCCCTTCTCGGTGAGGACGTACTCGAAGCGCTCCGGGTGCTCGTTGTAGCGGCGGCGCTCGACGATCCCTTCCTCGGTGAGCGTCGCGAGCCGTTGGCTGAGGACGTTCGTCGCGACCCCGAGGGAGGCCTGAAACTCGTCGAAGCGGCGCCGCCCGAGGAAGAGGTCGCGCAGGATCAGGACGGTCCAGCGCTCGCCGAGGAAGGCGAGCGGTTTCGCGATCGAGCAGTTCTTCTGCGCGTATGCCGCGATGGCCATGGGTCGATTCTAGCAGTCACTTTCGTTTTGCAAGCTACTTCTGCTACCGTGGCTTGCGAAATGCAAGCGACCTGCCGCAGCGCCCGCGCGCGGCGGACCGGAGCGACGACATGGCACACCGCTGGAAGGTGCTCGCAGTCACCTCGATCGGCCTCTTCATGGCCAGCCTCGACCTGTTCATCGTCAACATCGCCTTCCCCGACCTCTCGCGGTCATTCGACGATGCCTCGCTCTCGAGCCTCTCCTGGGTGCTGAACGGCTACGCGATCGTCTTCGCCGCCCTGCTCGTCCCCGCGGGCCGCATCGCCGATCGGATCGGCCGCAAGCGCGTCTTCGTCGGCGGCCTCGCCACCTTCGTCGCCGCCTCGGCGCTCTGCGCCGTCTCGCCCTCGATCCCGTTCCTGGTCGGCGCCCGGGTGGTCCAGGCGGTCGGCGCGGCGATGATGATCCCGACCACGCTCGGCCTGCTCCTCCCCGCCTTCCCGGCCGAGCAGCGGCCGGTCGCGATCGGCATCTGGTCGGCGGTCTCCGGCGTCGCCGCCGCCCTCGGCCCGCCGCTCGGCGGCCTCCTCGTCCAGATCAGCTGGCACTGGATCTTCCTCGTCAACGTGCCGATCGGCCTCGCCACCGCCTTCGCCGCGCTCCGCGTCCTCGACGAGGCGCGCGAACCGGAGGACGGCCGCCCCGACCTGCTCGGCGCCGCCATGCTGGCGCTCGGCATCGGCCTGCTCACCCTCGGCATCGTCCAGGGTCCCGAATGGGGCTGGGCCGACGGCCGCGTCCTCGGCTCCTTCCTCGCCGCGGCGCTCTTGGTCGCCGCCTTCCTCGCCCGCTCCGCCAACCACCGCGCGCCGGTGATCGAGCTGCCGCTGCTGCGGGTCCGCTCCTTCGCCCTCGCCAACCTGGCGACGCTGGTCTTCTTCATGGGCTTCGGCGCGATGCTCCTCTCCGGCGTCCTCCTCCTCACCGAAGTCTGGGGCTGGTCGGCGCTGCGCGCGGGCTTCGCGCTCTCCCCCGGCCCGCTGATGGCGGCCCTCTTCGCGGCGCCCGCGGGACGCCTCGGCGCCCGCATCGGCCAGCGGCCGGTGGCGACCCTCGGCGCCCTCATCTTCGCCGGCAGCTTCGCCTTCGACCTCGTCGCCATCGGTCCCCATCCCGAATACGCCACCACCTTCCTGCCCGCCTTCATGATCGGCGGCATCGGCGTCGGCCTGACCCTCGGCACCCTCCCGGCAGCCGCGACCGCCTCCCTCCCCCCAGGCCGCTTCGCCACCGGCTCCGCCGTCTTCGGCATGGCCCGCCAACTCGGCTCGGCGATCGGCGTCGCCGTCCTCGTCGCCCTCCTCGACTCCACCACCCCCGACCTCCTCCACGGCCTCCGCACCGGCTGGTGGTTCGCCCTCGCCGCCGCCCTCGGCGCCGCCGCCCTCGCCTTCTCCCTCCCCACGCGCGTGAAGTCGAGAGCGACCGACCCCGCCCCGGCAACCGCCTAGCGCCGCACGCCGTGGAGCCTTTCCGGCCTCATTGGGACGGTGAGGCTCCGCGGGCGGCAGAGGCCGGGTAAGGCACGGACGAGGGACGCGGCCCACTCGGCCACGGCCCGGGTCGGCTGTGGCCGTGGCCGAGAGGGCCGGGTGATCGGGGAGAGGAGAAGGGACGTGGCCGCAGGGTCACGCGAGAGCGACGCATCGCCCACGGACGACGCACGGATCCGTCACCGAGGTGAGGCGTCGTGACGAAGGCGCCGGGAACTCCACGCGTCGGTCCGTGTCGCACGACACGCACGCAG